>JAKQCH010000513.1 GCA_029573825.1 Spirochaetota bacterium
AAGATTGCGGCGCACCGTGACGCGAAGATATCTTTTTACGGACGTCCCGGCGGCGGGATGCCCTACCCTGATGATGTTGTCAATGAAATCCGGAAGGCACTTTCCTGAAAGGAATGAACCATGAATAAAATATTTTCAAGACCAGATACCCTTACCGACGCTCCCACGCACTTCTGCCCGGGCTGCACACACGGTATCGCCCACAGAATTGTGGCGGAAGTGATTGATGAGATGGGCATTGTTGACAGAACGATCGGAATCCCCGGTGTGGGGTGCTGCGTGTTTCTCTACACCTATTTTCCTATTGACGTACTGGAAGCTCCCCATGGGAGAGCCCCTGCATGTGCCACGGGAATGAAACGCGCCCAGCCCGATAAAATTGTGTTTGTGTACCAGGGAGACGGCGACCTCGCGGCGATCGGCACCTCGGAAATAATCCATGCCGCGAACCGCGGTGAAAACGTGACCCTTATTTACGTCAACAACTCTGTGTACGGCATGACCGGAGGCCAGATGGCCCCCACGACCCTTCTGGGACAGCAGACCACCACAAGCCCCTACGGCCGTGATTTCAAAACAGAAGGCTATCCCATGAAAGTATCGGAAATGCTGGCAACCCTTGAGGGGGTCGCGTATTCGGCACGGGTGTCCCTCCATTCACCGAAGCATATCAACCAGGCGAAAAAGGCGGTCCGCAAAGCTTTTGAAATGCAGATAAACGAGATGGGTTTTTCCATGGTGGAGATGCTTTCCACCTGCAACACCAACTGGCGCGTATCGCCCCTTGAAGCGCTCAAGGTGATTGAAAACGAAATGATCCCCTATTACCCGCTGGGCGTATTCAAGGAACGCACCGGCAAAGACTTCCTGTAAAAGGAGCAGCGCAATGTATTACGATGTCATCATGGCAGGGTTCGGCGGCCAGGGAATTCAGATAATCAGCCAGATCCTCGCCTTTGCGGCAATAAAAAAAGGGCTGGAGCTTACATTCCTTCCCTCGTATGGCGTGGAAAAGCGCGGCGGGCGCACCAACGTGACCCTCGTCATCTCTGACGAGGAAATCGGCTCCCCCATTACCAACCATCCCCTCTCGGTACTTGCGATGGACCGCATTGCCGTTGAGAAATACGGCCCGGAAGTCATGAAAAACGGGCTCCTTATTGCCAACACAAGCCTCATTCCTTCAGATCTTTTATCGCGGGATGATATTACCACGGTGGGAGTGCCATGTAACGACGAGGCAATACAGATGGGAAACCCGAAACTCGCCAACATGATTGCTCTCGGCGCATTTCTTGAAAAAACAAAAGTGCTGGATTTCGAAGACATCGAAGCGGTGATCGCCGATGTAATACCGGAGCGCCTGAAAAATCTGATACTGGCAAACCTTGATGCGGTGCGTCGGGGGATGAGTATTGTGGCGGGGATGAATTAGTTATACCAGTGTATTATCTGTTTACTTAATTGAACCGGAACCATGACGCCCTGGTTATATGAATATTGTTTTATCCAGCCATCGCCGCTTCCGTGGTATAACCGACTTTCAGAAGGCCGGAGTATTGAGGATTGGTATCTTCATAAGCATAGATTTTAGGGTTAGTATCAGGCCGCCCGGGGAAGAAATCTCTATTCATTATATATTTCCTT
>JAKQCH010000216.1 GCA_029573825.1 Spirochaetota bacterium
ATGAATATGAAATGTATAGAGCAGGGAGTCACGGTGGAAACCGTGTACGGGTTTGAGAAGCATACGAGGGTTGAACTTCCCCTTTATCTCGCGATAATTCCCGCGGGATTCCCCTCCCCTGCAGATGATTATATTGACAAAAAGCTGGACCTCAATGAGTTTCTTGTGCGGCATCCTGCGGCGACATTCTTTGTCCGGGTCACGGGGGACTCCATGATTGATGCCGGTATCCATTCCGGGGATGTTCTTATTGTGGATCGGGCTCTGGAACCTGACGACAACCGTATCGTCATTGCCGCTCTCAACGGGGAGCTGACGGTAAAGCGGATCATTAAGGAGTGCGGGCGGCTGTATCTTATGCCGGAGAACATTCATTTCTCCCCCATTGAAGTGACCTCCGAGATGCAGCTTGATATATGGGGGGTCGTAACCTCCGTGATTCACCCGCTGTGAGGTAATGCGGTGTTTGCCCTGGTGGACTGCAATAATTTCTATGTTTCTTGTGAGCGGGTATTTGACCCCATGCTCAAGGGGCGCCCTGTCGTGGTGCTCTCCAACAATGACGGGAATGTCGTGGCCCGCTCCAATGAAGTGAAAGAGATCGGGCTGGATTTCGGCGCCCCGCTGTTCAAATGCGAGTCCCTCATCGCACAGCATGGGATTCATGTGTTTTCCTCAAATTATACGCTGTACGGAGATCTCTCCCGGCGGGTCATGGACACCCTGGGGCAGTTTACGCCGGATATGGAAATTTACTCCATTGATGAGGCCTTTCTGTCCCTTGAAGGTCTGGAACGGAGGGATCTGACGGAATATGGTCGCAGCATCAGGAAGACGGTAACGCAGTGGACGGGAATTCCCGTTTCCATCGGTATCGCACCCACGAAGACCCTGGCGAAACTCGCCAACAGGATCGCGAAAAAAGATTCACGTTACGGCGGTGTGTTCGATATCACAGCGCATCCCCGCCCGGAGGAGCTGCTGGAGTCCATTTCCGTGGAGCATGTGTGGGGCGTGGGGCCCCGGTACGCGAAGCTCCTGGCCCGCAACGGTGTCCGCACCGTGCGGGAACTCCGGGACATGCCGGACCGGTGGATACGGAAGCACATGACCATTACGGGGCTCCGGATGGTCATGGAACTGCGGGGAATATCCTGCATCCCCCTTGAGGAGGCGCCGCCTCCGAAAAAGGGCATTGTCAGCTCCCGTTCCTTCGGGCATCCCGTTGAACGCCTTGAAGACCTGAAGGAGGCCCTCGCCTCCTATGTGTCCCGGGCTGCAATAAAATTACGTGTACAGAAATCACGGGCATCGGTGATGGGCGTTTTTCTCACCACAAATCCCTTCAAGAATGAGCCGCAGTATTCGAATTACCGGGTCCTGCGGCTCCCCTGCCCTACATCCTATACCCCAAACCTCATCACCTTTGCCCATGATATACTTGAATCCATGTTCAGGGAGGGCTTCCGGTACAAGAAGACCGGCGTTTTCCTGGAGGAAATCCTCCCGGAGAACGACGCCCCCCTGGACCTCTTTTCCTCACCGCAGGATTCGGACAGAAAGCATTCCCTGATGCGGACGGTGGACCATATCAACGGACGGCGCGGCGCCGGGGCCCTCTTCTATGCGTCGGAAGGTATTGGCCGGGAATGGCGGATGCGGCGTTCGAAGCTTTCCCCGCGTTTTACCACACGGTGGTCGGAGATACCGGTTGTGCGTGCAGGATAATCCGTTATCGGTCCATCTGCCGGGAAGATATATTTTAAAATAATATTTGCTTTTTTCTCCATTATTTATAATAATCAGAGAATTTGATATCTATTGATGGAGTACTGATGGACGGATTTGCAGCATTTATGGTTTTTTGGGTCGTTCTTTTTATTATCATCGGCCTTTTTCATAATAAACGTAAAAAACCCGGTAAAAAAGTCAACCGCCCGCTGCCTCCCTTTTACAGGGATGTCTGTGAGGCGCTTGGCATCGTAAAGGGCTCAAGTTCTTCCGCCGGTTCGGTCTATCTCACCGGATCGGTCCAGGGCAAAAAGATTTCAATTAAAAACGAGGAGATGGAAGTTCCGTTAATTCAGATTTTTCTGCAGCACGGTATCGGTGCCCGGGGGCTCTTTCGTATTGCGAAGGAATCCCCCCTGAGCAAACTAAAACGGGCTGTGGGGAAAAATGATTTTACCGTGGGAGACCGCAGGTTCGATGATGTAATGCTTATTACCGCAACAAACAACAGTGATATTCTTGCCCTGATGAATGATGATGTACGGGAAAAAATCGAAAAAGCGGCCGGGTACTGCAGCTCGCTTGAAATATCCAATTCATGGATAAAGGCGCTTGTGTATTCAAGTACCTTTCATTCTCCGGATCTCATGGTATGGTTCGTCAACGAACTAGCTGTAATAAGCAATATTCTCACAAAACCTGCACCACTAAAGAAAAAGCTCATTACCAATATTCAGTCAGACAATGAACCTGAAGTGCGGATAAACAATCTCCGGGCCCTGATGTCCGGGTTCCGCATGGATAATGAAATTAAAACCATGCTGGAAAAGGCGCTCCTTGACATTGATTTTTCTGTGCAGATAGAAGCTGCGCAGCACCTCGGTAAAGCGGGAATGAAACATATAGCGGCCCTGCTGAAAGATACGGTGCGCCTCAATAAGGACGATGTGCTGAAGGCTGTGGAGATAATTGGAAAAGAGAAATATGCGGCCGCTATTCCTCTTCTCATTGAATTGTATAACAACAAAAACCTGAAATTCTGCAGACCTGAAATTCTTGAAGCAGTAAAAAATATCGGGGACAGCGCGGCTGCCGGTTTTCTTCTCAAAGAACTGGAAACGGCAGGCTCTGATGTCCTCATACCGTTTATTGAAGCTCTCGGGACGTGCGGTGGAGTGGATGCTGTTGAACCGCTGTACAGGTCGGGTAAAAATTCTTTCAATCCCGCAGTTCGAAACGCGGTGCAGAATTCAATCGGGAAGATACAGGCCAGGCTTGGCAATGTGGAAAGCGGGTGGCTTACGCTGTCAGCGCCGGATGCAGCGGATGGCGCGCTCAGCTTTGCTGATGATACAGAAAAGGATGCCCTGAGTATTTCAGATACCGGTCATGCCGGTGCAAAAGAGAAAGGAGATGATACCACACAATGAAGAAGGCTCATCTCGCGATCGATCTGGGAACAACAAATACCGTCGTGGCACATTGGAACAATGAACTGGATAGTCCTGAAATCCTTCACATGGATGCAGTCTGCAGAAACACCCGGAAGAAAAAGGAAATCGATGATTCCTATACTATCCCATCAACGGTTTATCTACTCCCGCCATCAGAAGTATATCCGTTCCCGTTGAACTATATTTTCCGGAGAACAAAAAGCAGGACCGGGGGGCTTATCGGAATACCGGCGATACAGCGTGACGGAGGTGCATTTTCTACATCCTTTGTAACGAACTTTAAATCCCACATGGGGAAAAACAGTTATCAGATACTCGGGCGTCTCAGGAAATGGAGTTATACGGCGGATGATATCACCCGGATATTTTTGAATGAGCTTTTCCGTGAGATCAGGCGCAGCAAAAAGCTGAAACCTCATTATGTCACATTCTGTGTCCCCGTGGATTTCTATGAATTTTACCGGGCCAAATTGAAAAAAATTGCCGGAGACCTCGGTATTTCCGGGGTGCGGACGATAGATGAACCCGTGGCTGCGGCACTGGGATACGGCCTGAGTCTTGACAGGCCGAGGAATGTCCTGGTGATAGATTTCGGCGCCGGAACCCTAGACTTTGCCCTGATAAGAGTGGAGGAACGTACCGGAGAACAGGGTACCTGCACGGTCATTGCAAAGGAAGGGGCTCCCCTTGGGGGGAATATTATTGACGCATGGATTGTGGAGGAACTCTGTTCACAATACGGATATAACTTCAGTCGCCTCTCCACTGATCCCGATATAATCTGGTGGTTTAAAATGCTCCTCGGCGAAGCATGCAGAATCAAGGAAGCACTTTTTTTCAAAAAAAGTGAAACGTTCTATCTGATGCCCTCAGGGATAATGAAAAATTATGCACACTCCATTCCCGGTGGCCCCGGGGAAAACAGAAAGCCCATTGATGTGTCACGTAATGATCTTGTGTCCATTCTCAAAAAGAACGGTCTCTATACCATGATGGACAATCTGATTACCCGTGTCCTTGAGGAAGCGGCTCAGCGCGGCATCACTGAAGACATGATTGATGATGTGCTGATGGTGGGAGGATCAACGCTGCTTCCTGATGTGTATTCACTGGTTGAAAAACGGTTCCGCAGGGACCGGGTGCGGGCATGGCAGCCTTTTAATGCAGTGGCCTTCGGTGCCGCGGCTTTTGCCGCTGGCAGGTTCCAGAAAAGCGATCACATTACACACGATTATGCGTTTGTGACATATAACAAAAAGAATCATGAGCAGGAATACAGTGTTATCGTTCCCCGTGGTACGACTTTTCCCACTAAAAAAGATTTCTGGAAGCGGCAGCTTGTTCCAACCTGCGCTCTTGGCGAACCGGAGCGGATCTTTAAACTGGTGATCTGTGAAATAGGACGCAGCCACTCTATCAACCAGGAATTCGTCTGGGATGAAAAGGGAGACCTGTATTCAATGCAGGGAAACGATAATGACAAGCCCCTTGTGGTGCCGCTCAACGAGTCTGATCCTACCCTTGGATACTTGAATCCGCCGCACTATCCTTCAGAGCGTGGTGCGCGTGTCGAAATATCATTTATGATAAACGAGGACAAATGGCTCTGTTCATCAGTATTCGATCTGAAAACGCGGAAGTATCTTCTTGAAGATGAACCGGTAATACGGCTGAAGTGATAAGGTATCATACCACGATGCTACTCACTGTTTTTCTGCAAATTTCCAATTCACAACATAAAAAATTAGCAAACACCGGCTATCAGGTCATTTTCTGACATCACAAAAAACGTGATGCGGAAAATGGTCTCCCCATGAAGTGAAATATTTTTGAAATATGCTATCTTAATAACTGTAGCATTGAGAATACATTCGTGAGTGAGAACACAGAATCACAGGAGTTACTCATGGCACTGAATTATGTTATTGCAGCAAGGCCGTTAAGGTCGGTTTTCACTGATCCGGTGAACAGTGCCGCAATGGGTAGAAACGAAAAAGTTAAAGAATACAATCCAAGACGTATTGAAAGTATTATTGATTTTGAAATGAAATATTTTTTGTAAATCAAATATTATAAGTGAGAACAATCGTTATCATACTTTTTTTACACTGTCTGATAAAAAAGAAACAGCCCTGAATTCCCCTGAAACCCCTTATCCCCCATAAATTCAGGGCTGTTTCTCCCCCACTAAAAATTTTAGTCATTATCTTTTATTCAGAAACACCCATTGCACCGCATACTTCACCAGTTCATTGTTGTCCTTAAACTGCATTTTTTCACGGATATGGCGCCGGTGCGTTTCCACGGTATTGAGGCTGAGATTGAGCTGCCTGGCGACATCCTTCATTGAAACGCCGTTGCCGATCATCATGAATATTTCAAGTTCCCTGTCACTGAGCGTTGTTTCCGGCAGAAGTTCCTTGTCCGATGATCCATGAAGAAGTTTATTGACAATTGTCTTCGACATTCCTTCACTGAGATACAGTTCGCCGGAAAGCACCATATTGATGGCGTTAATAATATTTTCGTCGGCCTCTTTTTTCATGACATATCCCTTCGCCCCGGCGCGGATTGCCCGCTCCGCGTACAGTGACTCGTCATACATGGAAAGAACAATGCAGACAATTGAAGGATACCGTTCCTTGATTGCCTTAACCAGTTCAATGCCGTTGGTGGTGCCTTCCAGGGAAATATCGACAATCGCAATTGCCGGTTTCGCATCTCCGATAATTCGGATTGCATCCGAGGCATTGGAGGCCTCGGCGCAGATTTTAAAGCGGTCTTCACGTTCAATGATCATCTTGAGACCCTGCCGGACAATGGGATGATCATCAATGATCATTATTTCGACGGTATCTTTTTCTTTTCGTGCCATGTGTGTACCTTTCCTGTGGGATATTATATCGGGAGTCGGACTGCAACAGTAAACTGGCTGTCCTCTTCAATAATCTCAACGGAACCTCCGATCAGGTTCGCGCGATATTTCATAACCTCAATGCCGATCCCCTTTTTGCCGGTAATGGTATCGACCATGACCCCGTAATCATTTCGTATCGTCATAGATATAAGTGAATCCTCATGTGACACCGTAATGTCAATAAGACCGGGATGCGCGTGTTTCAGGGCATTATTCACCGACTCCTGGGCAATGTAAAAGAGATTAATAGCCTTTAAAGAATCAGGGATGTCGATATCGCCCCGCACATGGAATCTGCATGGAATAGCGTAAATTTCCTCCACGCCGGCGCACATCTCCTTCAATGCGTCGATAAATCCGTCCTTCTCGATGGATATCGGGCAGAGTCCCCTGGAAAGCTTTCTGAGCCGTTCGATGGCGCTTTTAATCTGCCGGGATATCTGTGCCACATCCTCTGCTTCGCTATAGCCGTTGTCCTGAAGCTTCTGGCGCAGGACAGTTATCATGTATGAAATTCCTGTGAGATGCTGTCCAAGATCGTCATGGAGGTCCTGGCCTAACTGCTGCCGTTCGCGTTCGCTGATGGTTGTTATTGTTTCCTGGAGTCGCATAATTGGTGAGATATCGCTTGCGAAAATCGCGATATACTGCAGCTGGCCATTGCCATGGAAAACCGGAAGGATGTTGATGTCAAATGTCCGCTCGTACTGTTTGTCCTGGAATCGAACCGGGGTGCCGGTTTTCAGAACCTCATTGATCTGGTATAACCGCGAACGACGTGTTTCTTTCGGGAGATATTTATACAGCATTGCGCCGACGAGATTCTCTTTGGTTTCCCGGAAACGCCGCGCACCGATATCATTGATGTCCACAATCTTTCCGTCCGGCGAAATCATGGCTATTGTTTCCGTGGAAACATTAAATATTGCCTGTAAAAGGGTTTCACTTTCACGGAGTGCCGTTTCCGTTTTCCTTTTTTCGAGGGCATTCCCGACCTGGTATGCTGTTTCGTGGAGCATTTTATGCTCTTCGGGCAGGAACGGGTCTTCGTTGTATTGCATCGGCGGGCCGAT
This sequence comes from Spirochaetota bacterium, assembly GCA_029573825.1. GTDB lineage: Bacteria > Spirochaetota > UBA4802 > UBA4802 > JAGODF01 > JAKQCH01. The sequence goes on from JAKQCH010000216.1 coordinate 7,176, forward strand.
ATAGCAAATATCAATTATACCCACCCGTTGATCATGCACATGAATATCACTGTGTATGTGGGGTTCTCTGAAAACAAAATCGGCAGTTATAAACTGTCTTCCCTCAATACGCATGGATACAACGGTAGATTCAGGGGATGAAAAACTGTTCCGGAGTATTTCCACCACCCGGCTGCAGGTGTCATCGGAGAGCGGTTCCGAATTGCCGAGTATGTAGGAAATTGAATAAAGACAGTTCGTTTCCCGGAGACGTTTGCGGAGCTCCGTTTTCTGAATCTCCAGAATTTTTTCAGCTTCGATACGTCGCGTCACATCGGTAAACACTGCGATGAGGCCGATGATGGCCCCTGCACGGTCATGATTGTAGTTCCAGTCAATCTGTACATCAATAATCCTCCCGTCCTTCGTCCGGAACTTATATAAATATGAAACCGGCTCCTTCGTACCGTTCAGGAGATTCATGATGAAGTCATGCATCTCGATCCGGTCTGATTTTGCCACAAGGAGGTTGAAGATCATTTCACCGGCCATTTCCCCATACTCATAGCCGAAGATATGGTGACTGGCGTGATTTGCGAACGTGATAACACCCCGCATGTCGAGGACACCGATACCGTGGGGAATTGTTTCAACGAGATTTTGATACAGCCCTTCTCTTTCATGGAGGAGTGATTCAAAGCTTTTGCGGAATTCTTTTTCACGGGAAAGCTCATCACGCAATAATTCCTGTTCCCTCATGGAATTGGCAACAGCATTCCGGGTTTTGCGAAGTATTTCCGCCTGATACGAAAGGACCGCAGATGAAATTAAGGCTGCGCTGTAAATAATTACAGTTCCGGCAGATATGGGTAAACTGAAAATAAGTATTTGTATCAGGACGCATGAAAAAATAAACACTGTTGTTAATATAAACCCGCACCGCCGCAGCATCATTGAACCCGAAATCGCAGGGACAATTACTGCGGTACTTGCTATCATCGTATCACTGGTGAAATGCAGTGTAATAAAAAATATGATGCCGCATACTGCATACACGCTGCTTGCGGTAATGACTCTGTATGATCGTAATATTTTCATGTAACCAGTATTTTGTTATTTTAAATAATACAATAGTGCTCTGATTTACGATTCAATTTTTTTATCAAAGATATGATTATAAATTCAGAGCGGGTTTATACTTATTTCATAGTATTTATTTCATACCTGAAATCCCACTTTCACAGTATAGCATCAGGGGAACTATTTTCAAAGAATTGGGGTATAGGGAAAACCAGTTGGCATAAAAAGTAACTGAATAACATGTGTTGTGGGTTCAATAACTATTATCTGCAGTAAGTGCTGCTGTTTGAGAAGGGTAAAAATGCATAACAATCCCTACCGCTCAATTATAACGGTGGAAGAATTCTTAACCATTTACTTCAGATGCAATACTTACAGGAGAATCTGTGTAAATGCTGAAGTTCAAATCAATGAAAACTATAAAAATACTGAGCGAGGGGTTGTTTCAAATTATGTCAATAGCATCATGAAGGATGCATTGACAGTTTCTCTCAGGACATTCTTCTTTCCCCGTCCCTTCTTTCTTCGTAAAATCTTCGCTCCGGAGCACTTCTGGAATGCAGCCTCCGCTCCTCTTTCCTTCTTTCGGCAACCCTTCTGTCAATAATTCTTTTTTCAGAGATATTATTCTGCATACCAAACCTCATCACGCTTGAAAATGGTGAATAGGAAAAACATGTGATGATAAAATACAGAGGAGAGCAGAAAATATCAAATTTTTTTTATAAATGTTTTATTTGAATTTTTTCTCATGGGGTATTCGTATGATATATTTAGTACCTTCAACTGAGGATTTGTTAAATTCTGCATTTAACTGTAAAACAAGGGCCTGGATTAGCTGCAGCCCCAGTGTTTTACCTGATTCCGGATTGATGTCATCGGGAAGACCGATACCCGTATCGCTGATAGTGAGAATATACATATCCTCTTGTTCGGCAGAGAACTGAATATTGATATTGCCGTTCATGTTATCAGGAAAGGCATGTTTCAGGGAGTTTGATATAATTTCGTTAATGAGTAGAGCGCAGGGAATACATAAATCAATGCTCAGGTCAACCTTATCAATCTGGTCACTGATGGAAATTCGCCGGGTGTCAACGCCATACGTCAGAGTGAGACTGTGGATGAGAGTTTTAATGTAGTCAGGAAAAATTATGCAAGCAAGATTGTCGGACCGGTATAAGTGCTCATGA
>JAKQCH010000515.1 GCA_029573825.1 Spirochaetota bacterium
CACCCCGCGGGACGGCATCCTGTGGGGACAGGGCCGTACATGTTCGACCGCTGGGATACCAATAAACGCATAGTGCTGAAAGTGAACCCCCGTTACAGGGGAAATCCGCCGGATATAAAGAGGGTGGTGTACAGGGTCGTCCCCGAGGAAAATGTTGCCCTCCTGATGCTGAAAAAAGGTGAGCTTGACGTGATGACGGTATCGAACCTCCAGTGGGTGCGCCAGACGGATACGGAGAGGTTTAAAAAGGATTTTCACAAGCTGAAATATTTTACGCCAAACTATAACTATATAGGGTGGAATTCCCAGAGGGAGTGGTTTCGGGACAAACGTGTGCGCCGGGCGATGACCCATCTGGTCAACCGTAAGGCTATTCTCGATAAACTGCTTTTCGGACTTGGAAAGATCGTGACGGGGACTTTTTATATTTTCAGCGATAATTATGATCCTGCCATTGAACCATGGCCCTATGATCGTGAGAAAGGGATTGCGCTGCTTCGTGAAGCGGGGTGGGCTGATTCTGATAAAGATGGAATACTTGACAAAAACGGGAAAAAGTTCTCTTTTACTTTTTCAATTGCCTCTGCCAGCAAGTTTTCTGAGCGGCTGGCGATTATTCTGAAAGAGGACCTTTCAAAGGCGGGGATTGAGATGAATATCAACCGCTATGAATGGGCCGTGTTTGTGAAAAAGCTTACGGAAAAGGACTTTGACGCGGTGACACTCGCCTGGAGCCTTGGGTACAGCGGTGATCCGTACCAGCTGTGGCATTCCTCCCAGATTAACGAGGGGTCGAACTACTGCGGATTTTTAAATGCTGAGTCGGACCGTATCATTGAAAAGGCGAGGGTGGAGTTTGATGATAAAAAGAGGGTGCAGTTGTTCAGGCGGTTTAATCATATCCTGCACGATGAACAGCCCTATACTTTCATGTTCTGCAATCCTTCTCTCGTGGTGGTGAGCAGAAATTTTGACAATGTGAAGGTCCACACCATGGGGCTCAATATCACGGAATGGAAGGTCCGGAAGGGGCAATGAAAAAATATTTATTGAAACGCCTGTTGCTGATAGTGCCGACTTTTATCGGCATCACTTTTATAACATATTTTATGATACGTGTCGCTCCCGGTGACTACACGTCCCTCCGCGCGGGGCTCCATGGCGAGCTGTCGCAGAGCGTCGCAATGAAAGAAATGATTGCCCAGGAGCGGAAGCTCTACGGTCTCGATAAACCGATAATAGTGGGCTACGCGGAGTGGCTTGGGCGTTTTGTGGTGCTTGATTTCGGATTGTCGCGGAAGGACAAGCGCCCGGTACTGGCGCGGATTAAGGATTCACTTCCCATTACCCTTGCCCTGAACCTGATAACGATCCTGATTATTTATATTATTTCAATCCCCCTGGGGATCCTTGCGGCGGTAAGGAAGGACACCGTATACGATAAGGGGGCCAGTCTGGTGCTGTTTATTCTGTATTCTCTGCCGTCGTTCTGGGTGGGTCTTCTTCTCATTATGTTTCTGGGAAGCAGCGAGTACGGCAATCTCTTTCCCGTCGCGGGAATCGTGTCCGACTGGGCTGAAAACGCCGGTTTCTTTACCTGGCTTTCCAACGTGATGTGGCACCTCGTGCTTCCCATCGTGACGCTGACCTACAGCGGATTTGCTTTCCTGTCGCGGTATACCCGCGCCAATATGCTTGAGGTCATCAATCAGCAGTATATTACCACAGCGCGGGCGAAGGGCCTTTCAGAGAAGAAGGTTGTCCTGGTTCACGCCTTCAGAAATTCCCTGGTGCCCCTGGTTACCCTCATGGCGACGCTGCTTCCTTCATTGCTGGGGGGCAGCGTCATTGTGGAGAAAATTTTTTCCATTCCCGGAATGGGGCGCCTTGCCTTTGAAGCGATTCTTTCGCGGGACATTCCTGTCATTATGGCCATCGCCGCAGTATCGGCACTGCTGACGCTGATAGGGATCCTCCTGGCGGACCTGATGTACGGACTTGTTGATCCACGGATACGGCTGGAGGCGGAACTGTGAAACGGGAAGGATACTGGGGTGCGGTGTGGCTGGAGTTTAAACAGAAACGCCTTGCGGTGGGGGGTCTTGTTATCGTCCTGCTATTAATACTGATTGCCGTCTTTGCTCCCCT
>JAKQCH010000531.1 GCA_029573825.1 Spirochaetota bacterium
TGACACAGGCCTCCTGTGCTGGCTTTTATCGATCCACAATCCGGAAGAGTTAAACATCCATTCCATGAGGGGATCAATATTTGAAAATTTTGTAATTTCTGAATTATTGAAAAGTTTTTACAACCAAGGGCTGCCTGGAAATATATACTTCTGGCGGGACAGAAGCGGTAATGAAATTGACTGCCTTTTAGAGCAGGGTGAACATCTTCAGCCCTATGAAATAAAATCCGGACAGACTTTTAATAAAGATTTTACTGCAGGTCTGATGAAGTGGGAGAAAATGGCAGAAAACAGATCAGTCCGCCCGATGCTGATATACGGTGGGGATGATTGCTTTGAGTTTCAGCATATCAACATAGTATCATGGAAAAGCAGAGATTTTTTATATAACATGTAAAAAAAATAAAATTTTTTATATTCCCGCATCTTTTCACTCGTATTAATAATTGAATGATGATAACCTGTCACGTGTAGTATCCTCTTCACGCGGGACACCAATATTACTCATCTTCATCACTGCCGTACAAACATGTATAATAGAGAGATTCCGATGGAAAAAAAGCTGCTGAAAGAAGTATTCGGATATGATGAATTCCGCCCTCCCCAGCGGGAGATTATCCGCTCCGTAATGGAAAAACATGACACCCTTGTCATTATGCCCACAGGGGGAGGGAAATCAATCTGCTACCAGATTCCCGCACTGATGTTCAAAGGCATCACCATTGTGGTGTCCCCCTTAATCTCTCTCATGAAGGACCAGGTGGACCAGCTCCGTTCCCTCGGCGTGAACGCCGTCATGCTGAACAGCTCCCTTGACGCCGGGGAATACAATAACGCCATTGAAAAAATTAAATCAGGAAAAGCACGGCTCCTCTATTGTGCCCCCGAGACGGCGATGAAGAAAAATATTCCGGTCATTCTGGCAGATACAACAGTTGACTGCATCGCCATTGACGAAGCACACTGCATTTCACAGTGGGGCCACGATTTCCGCCCGGAATACCGGCAATTGGCTTCATTCCGGAAACTTTTCCCATCGGCCCCCTGTATCGCCCTCACCGCCACTGCGACTCCCCGCGTACAGGATGATATAAGGGAACGCCTCGGATTTTCCGGATCGAATGATTTCATTGCGAGCTTCAACCGGGACAATCTTTTCTACGAGATAATACCAAAAAACGATCCCTACGCACAGACAATATCATTTCTGAAAAACTTTCCCGACGAATCCGGCATCGTGTACTGCTTCTCGCGGAAGCAGGTTGACGAGCTCTGCAGGTTTCTCAACGGAAACGGGTTTCCGGCCCTCCCCTACCACGCGGGCCTTGACGACAGTGAGCGTCGCAGGAACCAGGAAAAGTTCAGCAGGGACGATGTGAAAATTGTGGTGGCCACCATTGCCTTCGGCATGGGGATACATAAAACCAACATACGCTTTATACTACATTTTGATCTTCCCAAAAGCATTGAGTCATACTACCAGGAAACAGGGCGCGCGGGACGTGACGGCCTCCCGGCACGGTGCCTTCTGCTTTTCAGCCTGTCGGACATCTATAAAGTGAAATACTTCATTGACCGCATGGAGGATGACACGCTCCGGGCCGCGGGGAACGTACAGCTTTCAGCAATTACCGCATTTGCCGAAACCCATGAGTGCCGGCGGATTCCTCTCCTGAACCACTTCGGGGAAACCTGTGAAGAGAAAAACTGCGGGATGTGCGACAACTGCCTCGCCCCGCCCCGGGAGGAAGTTGACTACACCGTTCCGGCCATGAAGTTCCTTTCATGCGTGAAAAGGACCGGAGAGCTTTTCGGGTTTTCACATATCATCGATGTCCTTCGGGGTTCCTCGTCACAGAAAGTTTTAGAGCGGGGACACCAGCATCTTTCCACCTATAATATAGGCGGTGAGTTTTCGAAAAAGCAGTGGATGATATTAGCCCGGCAGATGGCATCGCGGGGCCTGCTGAAACAGGACATGGATTCCTTCGGAAGCCTGAAACTCACGGAGAAGGCATATTCGGTGATGAAGGGCGA
>JAKQCH010000349.1 GCA_029573825.1 Spirochaetota bacterium
GGACGTAAAAGGAAATATATCAAAACGATGAAGAAATCTGTTAAAACAAAGGCGCAGGCATTTACAGAGTTTGTGGATACCGAGGGGAAGAAGTGGGTCCAGACCTCTTCGGAGGACCTTTTTTCCATTAAAGAAATTAATGATATCATCGGTAAAATCGAACGAAAAGACGATGACGCCGAGGACATTATTCTTGCCCGCATTGACTTTAAACAGGTAAACAAGGATTATTACGAAAAAACCATTGAGCTCCAGGAGCGGCTCAAAAAGAAAAATGACATGCTGAAAAAGCTGGTGGAGGAAACCAGAACAATCATCAATAAAAAAAACCTCATGCTTCGTGAGCTTATCGATTATGTAAAAAAGCTGCACCTCATCTTCGCTTACTACAACATTGATCCCCGTAATGTTGAAAAGGTTGACATACCTCCCGAGATGATGGAGGGTATCCTCCGGACAAAAGAGGAGGCACCGCGGGAAATTGAAGATGAGCAGATCGAATATACTGAAGTGGAGGAAGTGCTCCTCGACGAAGAGGGGAATGAGGCGGGCCCTGTTTCATAAGGCGCTGACGCTGATTCTCTGTATTGCAGTTCCATGTTTCGGACGCTGTACCGCACCGGAAAATCCCCGATACTTTCAAACCTATATGCAGTCCGACCCCGGGAATCTTGATCCCTTTTACAGCACCGATGTGATTTCGGGACGGGTGCTCACGAAAATATGCAGCGGTCTTTTTACCATTGACAGCGGTGGTGTTCTCGTGCCGGACCTGGTGCAGGACTATTCCTTTGACGGCAGGGTGCTCCGGGGGAGCCTGAAGGAGGGAGTGCGATTTCATGACGACAGCGAGGTGACCGCTGATGATGTCGTGTTTTCCCTGACGCGGATATGGAAATCGGAAAATCCCACGTCCCCGCGCAAATGGGTTTTTTCAAATGTCAGAGAAATGAAGAGCCACGGCCGGTACCGCTTCAGTATCGAACTTGAAAAGCCCCACGCAGCGTTTTGTTCCATGCTTACCATGCCCTGCTGTTATATCATTTCCAAATCCGCCTTTACCCGTGACGGGGCAATCACGGGGTCGGGGCCCTTCTCGCTGCAGGAATGGCGGCAGGATGAAAAGATCGTCCTCCGGAGGAATGAGCGCTATTACGGTACGGTTGCGTCCCTTGAGGGAATGGTGTTCCGCATAATTCCGGAGGACCTCACCGCGAGGTTTGAATTTCTTAACGGGACCCTTGACTATTTTGACATACCGTATATCGCCAATGTGGGGTTCGATAAAACCCGTTTCAGGGTAATAGAGGTTCCTGAACTCAGCGTTCATTATGTTGCACTCAACACAGGGCGCTATCCCTTTACAGATATATCATTCCGGCGTGCCCTGAATATGGCGGTCGATAAAAAGACGATCATGCAGTGCCTGTTTAAGAACAGGTTCCGGGAGGCGGAAGGCGTGGTGCCCCCCGGCGCGGGAGGATACCGGGGCGCGGTTCGGACGTACGGATATGAACCCGGGAAGGCCAGGGACATCATTGCCCGCATGGGACTCCGGGGGACCATGATCCGCCTGCTGATCAAGTCCGACAACCAGGTGTCCCTGATTACGCAGCTGATCCAGTATTATCTGGTGCAGGCGGGGCTCCGGGTGGAAATTGTTCCCCTGGAATGGTCCGCGCTGAAATCCCGGACCTTCCGCGGGGATTTTGACATGGCATATTTTACCTGGATTGCGGACTATCCCGAGCCGGAAAATTTTTTCTATCCGCTTTTTTATTCCCGTAACGCCGGGCCCGGAGGAAACCGTTCCTTTTACCGCAGCGCTGAAGTCGACGGACTCATGGAAACAGCGCGACGTGTGATAAACCCGGAAAAAAGATTTGACATCTACCGCCGCATCGAAGGCATAATTCTCAATGAGGCGCCGTGGATATTCCTGTGGTATGCGGACAAAAGGATTGCCCTCGGCAGCCGGGTGCAGGACTATACCCCCTATCCCATTTTCAGCGGATTCAAGGGAAACACTATCACACTCAGGAAAGAACAACCATAGAGGAGGACCCCGTGCCGTTAAAGATATATAATACCATGTCAGGAGTTGTTGAAGAATTTATTCCGGGGGGCGATAAGAAAGAGCGGATAGCCGACTATCCCACGGTGAACATGTATTCCTGCGGTCCCACAGTATACAGCTATGCGCATATCGGCAATTTCAGGACCTTTATATTTAATGATCTTTTCCGGCGGTATCTGAAATTCCGGGGTTTTACCGTGAACCACGCAATGAATATTACCGATGTCGATGATAAGACCATCAGTGGGGCCCTTGCAGAAAATGTTTCATTGAAGGAGTACACCGATAAATATATTGGGATATTTTTTGATGATCTGCGTACCCTGAATATCGAACCCGTGGAGCATACTCCCCGTGCGACGGAATCCATTGATGCCATGATTGACCTGGTAGAGCGCCTTGATGCGAAGGGGATTGTGTACGAAAAGGACGGCTCCCGGTATTTCAGCATAAAAAAATTCGGAGAATACGGAAAACTGAGCCGGCTTGACTCGCGGGAAATAAGGAGCGGTCTCCGGTATGATACCGATGAATACGAAAAAGACGATATCAGGGATTTCGCCCTGTGGAAAGCGGGAAAGGAAAACGAGCCCTCATGGGACACCCCTTTCGGGAAGGGGAGGCCGGGATGGCATATTGAATGTTCCGCGATGGTGAGAAAGGTTTTCGGCACAACAATTGACATACACACAGGGGGGGTCGATCTGATATTCCCCCATCATGAAAACGAAATAGCCCAGAGCGAGGCGGCTTATGGCGAAAAGTTCGTTCGGTACTGGGTCCACGCCGAGCACCTCCTTGTGGACGGTTCCAAAATGTCAAAATCGAAGGGGAATTTTTACACTCTCCGGGACCTCCTTGATAAAGGATATTCTCCCCGTGCTATCAGGTATCTCCTTGTGACGGCGCATTACCGGAAGCAGCTGAACTTTACCCTGGAGGGCCTCCTGCAGGCTGGTCAGGCGCTCCAGAGAATTGATAATCTCCTCCTGCGGCTCCGGGAAATCACAGGGAATTCCGATGAAAATCTTGTGGTGAAAACCAATTCAGATGATTTTATTAAAAAATTTATTGAAAGCATGGATGATGACCTGAATGCCTCGAGAGGGCTGGGGATATTTTTTGAATATCTTCACAGCATAAATTCACTTCTTGACGAGGGCCGCATTGCAAAAGTTGATGCCGAGCGTGTCTTTTGTGTGCTGAAGCGGATTGATTCAGTTTTCGGTTTTATTTTCTTTCCCGAAGAAACTGATGCGGGAATTGATGCTGAAAGAATTGAAGCCCTGATTGATGAACGGAACCGGTCCCGCAGGGAAAAAAATTTTAAACGATCAGATGAAATACGTGACATTCTCCTGGATGAGGGGATTGTACTTGAAGACACAAAAGACGGTACACGGTGGAAAAAAAAGAAATAGTATACGGCCGTAATCCGGTTCTGGAATATCTCAGGTCTCTGACCCCTCCCGTCGTGGGGGAAATTCTGCTGCAGAAAAATGCTCACGGTAAAATTGTTGATGTGATCAGACGGGAGGCGAATCATCTCAGAATTCCGATGCGACTGTGTGAAAAGGAGCGGTTTAATGAATACGGTCCCTCGGCGGCGCATCAGGGGGTAGTGCTGGTACTCTCACGGCCTTCCTCCGGAGAAGACGACGAGTCTTTTCTGCGAGCCGTGGCGGAACGGGGCGGGGTTGTGGTGCTCCTTGATCAGCTCACTGATCCCCATAATATCGGCTCCATAATCCGGACCACCGAGGTTCTCGGGGGGGATGCCGTGGTGATCGGGAAAACCCGTTCTCCTGACATCAATCCCACGGTGGTGAAGTCTTCCGCGGGCGCCACGGCGTATCTCAGGATTATTACCGTTCCCAATATCGCGCGCTTTCTTGATGAGGCAAAAAAGAACGGATTCTGGGTCATAGGCTGTTCGCAGGAGGGTACGGTGGATGTCGGTGAAATATATGACCTCAAGCCCGCCGTCCTCGTGGTGGGAAGTGAAGGGACCGGGATGCGGCGGCTGACTGAAGAAAAATGCGATCATATTGTACAAATTCCTGTCAAAGGAAATATCTCCTCCCTGAATGCCTCTGTTGCCGCGGGCATTATCCTTTACGAACTGCTGCGCTAACACCTCCCGCCGGACAAATAAATATCTTGCAATACCGCGGCTTTTCTGGTAGAAAAGATTTTTATTAAACACAATGAACTGATCAGATTGCAGTATCAGCAGGGAATGCCCTGTGGGGCACAATCGTTTCTGAAATGTCTTACGGGCACTTCTAAAAAACAGTTATATCGTAAGAGATGGTAGTTCAAAAAAGCGACAAATACTGAGATTACAGGCCGGCAAGGGCCTAAAAGATCAGTTATTTGATGTGCCCTTATATTGGAAAAAAATATAAAATATTTGTTGACCAAAATATTGCTAAAAAAAATAATCTGGAACAATATGGTTAAAGTGTATTTACTGGCTTTTTAGGCTTTGAGTTTTGTGGTTCTTTAAAAAGTAAAAGGGTCTTGTATCGTCAGACGGTGCGCTCAGTTTTCTTTTAGCGGGTTGGATTATGGATAATCTAAAAAAAGCAATGTGGTTTACTGCAATAATCACTGTTATCAATGTGATAATCAGTTTTGCGCTCTTTTCTTTCAAAGGTGAGCCTGAGTTCCGGGGGTATCTTACCGGGACCCTTCTTAACCTGATATTTGCCATACTATGGGTGCTCGGTGCCCGCAAAGGTATGAAGTCGAATACTATTGTACTGCTCATCATCACCCTGGGGGGATTTCCGGTGCGTCTCGGGATACTCCTTGTATTTGCCCTGGGGGGATTGTATCTTTTCCAGATGGACACCACTTTTTTTGCTCTTGCCTTTCTGGTTTGTACCATTTTCAGTCTTGTCATTGAGGTATGGTTTTTTAATAACTTACGGTTTCCCGAATATAAAAAATTTAAGGCAAAGTAACCGCGTATGGATAATAAATCGCTCCAGTCAATGTCGAAAGAAGAACTTATTGCCCTTATCGAAGAACTGAAACCGGAATGCCTGCTGATTCCTGATCAGAATAGTGATTTCCGCGTTAATTATCTGACCCTGGTAGAGGCTGCCTCTGATATCCTCTTTGTTCTGGACCGGGACGGTAATCTCATGTACCGTAATTCTGCCTGGAAACAGCTTTTCCCCTATTCTGACGATCTTATCGGCAAGCACTTCACCTCATACCTCCCGCAGCTTGAAGTGGAACGTGCAAACGCGGTTTTTAATGCGGTTCTCAAGGACGGACAGCATATAAAAAACGAAATAATGAAGACGATTGATAAAGATGAAAAAACCGCATATTATCTTATAAATTTTTCACCGATTCACGGCGAAGACGGTTCCGCGAAGGGCCTCTTTGGCATCATGAGAAATATTACCGAAATGCATCTCATGGAAAAAAGGCTGCGGGACAATACCCGTCGTCTTGAGGAAAAAGTCAAAGAGCAGCTTAACCAGTCGGAGGAGCTGAAACAGGTACAGGCGGTTAATGATGAAATTATTAACAATGTGCCAATCGGCATTTTTTCCATGGACCCCACAGGGATTATGCTCAGCGAAAATCCCGCGCTGAAGCGGTTCATGGGTCACCGGCCAAGTGAAACCCGTGTGGGCGTAAACCTTCTGCAGTATGAAGGTTTTAAACAGTCAGGGCTTGACAGGACTTTTGAAGAAGTGATTGTGACAAAAAAGCCCATAACCATGCGGAATGTGAAGTATGTCCCCATATCCGGGGACCGGATGCTGACGATTAATGTGCGGATGGACCCCATCCTCGATAATCAGAATAAAATCAAGAATGTCCTCGTTATTGTGGAGGACGCGACCGAGCAGGCGCAGATTGCCAGCAACATGCAGAAGGCGGAGCGGCTTTCCGCGATGGGTCTTCTCGCTGCCGGTGTTGCATACGAACTGAAAGTGCCTTTGAATCTGATGACAGTAAATGTTAATTTTATAGAAAAAAATATCAATCCTGACAGCCCGATGGTTGAGTATGTTCACTCATTGAAGGATGAACTTCTCAGGGTCAGGAATATAACAGATCAGCTCCTCAATCTCGCGAAACCGGCGGAACACGACAAGGAGACCTTCGAGGTGGACAAGCTGGTTTCAAGCCACCCGATACAGATTACAATGAACAGGCTCAGGGAAAACGGATTTGATGTGGTCACGCAAATTCCTGAAAACCTGCCCTTTATCCGCGCCACCAAGTCACAGCTGGTGCAGGTCCTCCTGCACCTTATTTCCAACGCTGAAGATGCCATGCCTGACAAGGGCCGTTTGATGATCAGCGTGGGAACCGAGGAGCATAATGGTGACACGATGGCGTCAATCACTGTCGAGGATACCGGGATAGGTATTCCTGAGGAAAATCTTTCAAAGGTGTTCCAGCCGTTTTTCTCGACAAAAGGCCAGAAATCAACGGGTCTGGGGCTCATGGTTACATATACCATTATAGAGAACCATGAAGGTCTTATCGGTGTGAGAAGTAAAGTCGGAGAAGGTACTGCAATACGAATACTTCTTCCTGCGGTTAAGCCTGACGGGGAAGCATAGGATAAAGGGGTAGATCATGGAACGAGCTGCTGCGGACCGTTTGAAAATGTATAAAGTTATGGAATCATGCCTTGCGAAGGATGGATTCCATGTGTTTTCACAGGATGATACAATGCCGTCATACCAAAATGAAATGGAGCATGATTTCCGTGATGAATCTGCGCCCCGTTCCGGTTTTGTCGTAACTGATCAGTCAGAGAAAAAGCCGGGGAAAAGTCCCGTGGTGGTGTCGATGCCTTCCCGAACGGAAGACAAGGAGTATGACATTCCCACAATCACCGGATATCTGAAATGGCACATGGACCGGATATCAGAAAATGTTATAGGCCGTGATGAAATCGTGAAGCAGGCGATGTTCGCGATCATTACCAGAGAGCACATGCTGCTCCTGAGCCGGACCGGTATGGCGAAATCGTATCTTGCAAATTATATTTTTAATACCTTCGATAATGTCCGCCAGTTTTCAGCACAGGCGACCAAGGACCAGACTCCGGACAATTATTTCGGACCCTATAATATTGATGAGTTCAGGAAGGGGAAGATCCGCCACAACATCAGGGGCTCAATAATAGAATCGGACCTGGTGTTCCTCGATGAGTTTTTCGATGCCAGTGATGTGGTGTTGCGTTCACTGCTCACCGTTCTCAATGAACGGAAATTTATCAACGGCTCTGAAATCATTGATTCTGCCGTTCACACGGCGATTGCGACAGCAAACTACATGCGGATGAATGAGGTGACGGAAGCTGTTCTGGACCGTTTCAGCTATAAGTCAATTATTCCTGAGGACCAGAATGTTTATTCGCAGATACTTATCGACCACACCTATTCTTTCAGCCAGGGCGAAGCGATTGAGCCGGAAAAAAAGATACCCTTTACCCAGATGATTTATCTCTCTGATATCGTGAAGAACAAGAACAAGAAGATCAGGGTTGAAATTCCTGATTTTATTTATTTCATGAAAAACGTGATCGTGAACAAGTTCATGGGGGAGATGAGGAAAAGCGATTATAACTTCTTTATCAGCCCGCGGAAACAGGCGAAGATTGCGGATTTCCTTCGCGCCTCAGCCCTGATGGACAACCGGTACGAGGTGAACATGGATGATGTCAAGAACATGTATCTGACCCTCTGTACTCTGAACAGCTTCGTGTCGATCAAGGCCAGGGACAAATCAGAAGTGGATGTGTTCCTTGATACCTATCAGCAGACAATGGTGCACTTTAATACAACCGGCGCGTATCAGCAGACTGAATTTCTTCTGAATATGAGGAAGATATTTCAGGAAATCCGTGAAGACCCGGACAAAAAGGACAAGCTGAAACAGGCAAAGGGCCTTCTTGAAGGACTGAAGAGCCTGTTCAAAAAGATATTTCCCTCAAAGAACAAACTTGAGGATGATGATATTACCATTGAGACATTGAAGAACAGCATAGCCGAAATCAATCCTGCCGTTGAAGAGGTGCGGGAATTGAAGGAGGGGATACTGAAGGACTATAAAGATATCCTGATGTAGCAAAGGGTAGCAATTTTGGCTGATTACATGTACACAATATCGAAACCCGAACGTCCGAGCCTTGATTTTTTCCAGTACTGGGATTCGCTCGGGTTTTTTGATAATATCCAGGCGATACTTCCGCCTCAGTTTTTTGTAATCTTCGAAATTGCGAGGGTCATTTTCACGTCTGAATTTATTTCCGATGCCCTGAGCGCGATTGAAGATATCTCGAAAGAAGAAAAAATCGAGGCCCCAGACCGTGATGAAACGATCCTCATAAACAGGCTTGAGCGCATATCCCCACTGAGCGACAACATGGAGATTGACCAGTATCGTACTATTTACGATATGAAAAAATCCCTTCCCCGTGAACTTGCCCTTGATGACGACATCTTTGATATAAAACTTTTTACGAAGTCGCTTCTTGTCCAGCGTTTTTACGAAACTGAAGCGGACAAGTTTAAACCGATATCGACGCTCCGCGACGAATCGGGAAAGGATGCCAACAAGTTCGAGCAGAAATTCTATCTTCTCCTTGACAGCTCGCGGTCCATGGATATGCGGATGCGGCTGTTTTTTTCGAAGTGTCTTGTGGCGGAGTTTCTCCGGAGAAAATTTAACAGCAACGCGAAAATATTTTTCCGGCAGTTTGACTCATCTATCGGGAAACTTATCAAACTCGACAAAAAGGAAGACTTTCCTTTTCTCGTTGAGGAGATTCTCTATGCCACCACGGGCGGTACCAGTACCAACCTCCAGGACGCGGTGTATCAGGCAATCGATGATATCAATTTCGACAAGGAAATGATTAATGCTGAAATCCTTGTGGTGACGGACGGTATCAGTAAAATTGAAAAATTTAAACTGAAGGAAAAACTCGGGGACGTGAAACTCAATGTGCTGAAGATCGGAAAAGACCTGGTTGAGGCTAACTTCTATGATATTCAGCAGATGGTATCCCACAACAATCTGGATTTCGATCCTTCGCGCCTGAACATAAATGATATCAAGAGAAAGATGGAGAAATCCGATGACGAGACGGTGCTGTCGGTTTCGGAGCGGCGGGCGTACCGCGGACTGCTTGATTATTCCGAGCGTGTGTTTCAGGACCTGAAGGAGGTTGCCAACCGGTTTATTGAAATCCCCGATCTTGAACCATCCAGACTTTTTGAACTTACCGACGAGGGGCTCGATTTTATTGAGACCAGCGCTGATGAATATGACCGGATGAATTTTGACGGAAAACCCATTGATGAAATGACCCGCCTGTACAAGAAGGCATATTTTCTCAGTGAATATATTGAACTGCTTCTTGAGCATGGCAATAATATCAACAACCATATACTTACCATGTCCTATGAGAAGCTGAAAAAAATCAGGCAGCGGATGCTCAATGATCCCCTGCTGTACGACATTATTACCCGCGAAAAAGGCTATGACGAGGATAAGAAGACCATGAAGCTCTCCCGCAGGGAGGCAAGGAAGCGTCTCAAGGAAATGCAGCTGCAGAACAAGGCGCTTTCGACAAAGGAGATGAAGCAGGCGCAGATGCTGATGGTCATGGATGTGGGAGAGGGGAGCATGGGGCAGTTCCTCAAGCTTATCCTGGTGAAATTGTGGCAGCTTATTACGAAAGTTGCCGGACTTGCGTTCAGAAAAAAATCCGGCGGAGAGGAAGACGAAGAGTAACCCGCTGTCCCGCCGCACGAAAAGTACCCTTCGCAAATTAAGATTGTGATTATATAAAGAATGCTCCCGGCATCAATACCGGGAGCATTCTTTATATAATCAGTTATTATTTTATCGGTGAAGAAAATCAGAGTTTTTCTTTTTCGTACCATTGAATCGTTTCTACAAATATTTCGATGTTGTTTTTTGTGGGCTGCCATTTCAGATCATTTTTGGCCCTGCTGCAGTCAAGGACGAAGTTTGAAATGATGAACATGATATGCTCTTCGCGCAGATAGTTTATCCCGAGAGGTTTCAGGATGAATGAAAGGACTTTTGTGGTGGTGGGGGAGATATGTTTGATCTGGCAGTCGAGTTTCGCCTTTTCGCGTACCTTGATTACCTGTTCCATCTGCGTGGGGACATCGTCTGATCCAAGGTTGTAGATTGCCCCCCTGGATGAAGGTGTTTCCAGAGACTTAAGCATCGCATCAGCGACATCGTCAGGATGGATGAGCTGGAAGCGTGTGTTGCCGTCTCCCGCAATATACAGCTGATTGGCGTCTCCCATCGCCATGGCCATGTAGAGAATTATCAGGATCATGGAGTCGTCGATTCCGGGGCCGGTCACGAGTGTGGGCCTGAATATTGTTATATCGGCGCCTTCCTTCTCAACTTTTTCACGGCAGAGGGCCTCGGCTTTGAGCTTGTCTTTTCCGTAGGGAGTTACCGGTTTTTTCGCGTGATGTTCTTCTACAATCAGATCCCCGGTTTTCCCGTAGACTTCACCGGTTGAAAGAAAAATTATTTTTTTTATTTCTGCTTCCTTCGCCGCTTTTAAAACATTTTCTGTCCCGGCGATATTCATCTTTTTCATGTGCCGTCTGCCGTTATGGGCAGGGTTTTCAATGTCCATAAGGTGGAACAGGATGTCGACACCCTGGAATGCTTCAGTGAGGAGTTCATAGTCAAGAACATTCCCTTCAATGAATTCAACTTCCTCCGGCAGCCTGGCGTCCTTCCAGTTATCAATTGCCTTGATCTTTTCCCCTTTCTTGAGAAGCCTGGTGATGAGACTGTTTCCCATTAACGTATTGCAACCTGTAATTAAAACCATAAAATCCTCCAGATAGGGACCGGTCAGTTTTATATCTGTGGCAAAATATTGCCCTCCGGCCGGTATTGTTACAGCGTGCACGTCAGTTTCAGACCAATAAAGAATTGCTGTTGTTGTAACAAAAATAATCTTTTTATCTTTTCGTCAAGAATAATTGTATTTTTAGGCCGGGAGGTTTGTGGTC
>JAKQCH010000555.1 GCA_029573825.1 Spirochaetota bacterium
CAGCTTCTTCACGAATTCCGGCGAGGGCGCCACGAGGAGCACACGGTCCATGTTGGCGGCGCGGGGTTTACGCCATTTCAGTGGTTTGTCAAACCATCCCGGTATAATGCGGTCAGCGAAGTGCGGAAACAGGACAATGCTCCCATCGTCTCCCGGAAAGGGGAGGTCCAGGTGGTAGTCAATAAGTCCTCCGTCCCGGTACGTCCCCTCCGGTGCGCAGGGAATGCCGGTGATACCTTTCATGACCATAGGTATGGAGCCTGAAGCCATAAGGGCGGAACGGAAATTTTCTCCGCAAAGCGGTACATGGCGGGTCCTGTATCCCGTCCCCGTAATAAGGGGCGGTGTAAGGCGGCTGTCATGAAACAGGGTACGGCTGAAAAAAAGTTTCATTCCGTGACGGCTCACCGCGTTACAGAGCGCGGCGCATGCCATTGAGGCCCCCAGGGGGAAACGCGCATCTGCTGCCGCGGGGCCCCTGCTCTTCACGGCGATCATGGAAAGACGTGAGCGGTTGTTTCCCAGGGCTTCATCGATTCCTGTATCTTCAAGAAAGCTGTCCATTATCCGGAAGCTTTCATCTGTTACTTCCTCAATCCCCGGTTTTGACGAGTAGTGCTGGTTCACATAGGCCTCTTCAAATTTTCCCACTGCTGCCATGGGGTCCTTCCGTGAAAGCGCTGCAAAGCGCCATGCTCCTATCGAGGAACCTATCATGAGAAGAGGTGTATCCCTGCCGGGAAAAAGATAACCTGAAAGCATTCTGTCAAAATTACTGAGGACAAGCCACTTCGGTCCTCCCGCAGCGCCCGCCATGACAGATATTGTTTCCGGCGTGAGACCGCGCTCCCTTATTATTTTGTATGCACGGGGACCGGCTTTGAAGAGTGTATTTCCTTCTGACATGGGCATACATTAAAACACGATTATTTCGTAACCGAGGTCAATGTACTTCGCCATGGAAGGGTGGCCGGACATTTCAGCACATAATGCAAGTCCCTGGGTCTCGGCGCTTTCAAGTGATCCGGTCTGGTTTGCGCATGCTCTGCAGACGCAGTCGATAATTCCGGCATTCTTTACTTTCTCGTAAAGGGGCGAAAAGGGAGTTCCCCGATCAGTGAGCTCCCGTATCTGGGCTGTCGCGGTTCCTTCAATTATCAGCCGTACATCGTGTCCCTTCTCTTTCATGTCAAGCGCGTTGAGAAGCGTGTGTACAAAGCACATTGGTTCCCCGTTGAATGCGAAAAGTGCAAATTTCTTCATGGTGCAGCCTCGCCCTGTGATTTTATTTTAAAATTCTGTAATAAGACTATGCTCCGGGAACGCAGGTGGTGCCGGCAGATGTTTCATGTACCGGCGTTTCCACGCATCCCGATTGAAACCACCATGCTCAGACAGCGGCTGCCTATTCATATACTATTGAAACATAGAACGCAATAATTTTTTCAGGGGTTGATACAGAAACTCCATTCCGGAGATCGTCCGGCCCTGCGGTGAAATGTGTAAAGACGAGGAAGGGGTTCAATCCTCAATGAAGGACTGGATGAGCTCCATAATGAGATGCAGCGGCAGATACTCAATGCCGCAGAGGTGCTCAATTGTTATCTGAAAATGCAGCTGCAGCGTACGCTCCCGGACGAGATACTGATTGTGTTCTTTCAGAAGATCATTCATTCGTTTGTCAAATTTTTTTCTGTCAAGGATACCGTCGAACAATTCCCTGTTGAGTGCGGCGCGAGCCTCGCTGAATGCCTCGGTATTGAGGGC
>JAKQCH010000569.1 GCA_029573825.1 Spirochaetota bacterium
CCTATGGTGTAGCGGTGGATGCCGTTATGTTTTCCCAGGACCCTGCCCTCTGTGTCAATTATATCCCCCGGCTCCGGAACCGTACCGGTGTGCCGCTCTATGAATGAAGGATAGTCCCCGTCAATGATGAAACATATTTCCTGGCTTTCAGGTTTGTCCGCAAAGAAGAGTTTCCTTTCCGCTGCCATGGCGCGGATCTCCTCCTTGCGGTATCCGCCGAGGGGGAGGAGGATGAAGCCCAGTATCTCACGGGGAAGCATTGCGAGGAAATATGCCTGGTCCTTCTCCCTGTCAGCCCCCATGGATACAGAGGAGCGGCCGTCTTTATCGGTAATAATTCTTGCATAGTGTCCCGTGGCGATTTTTTCACAGCCCATTTTCCGGGCTTCCTCCAGGAGGCGGCCGAACTTTATCCTGACATTACAGGTGAGGCAGGGGCTCGGGGTCCTGCCGGAAAAGTATTCCTCGCAGAAGGGATTTATCACCCCCCTTGTAAAATCATCCGCAAGGTCCAGTACATGGTGGGGGAAGCCGTATTCTTCAGCGACACGGCGGGCGTCGATAATATTGCGGGTTGTACAGCACAGGTCATCTGTCTCACTTGATCCCTGCATCAGTTCTTCTGTGAGGACACGGGCGGTGATGCCCACAATATCGTGCCCCTGTTCTTTCAGGAGAATTGCAGTCAGGGATGAGTCAATTCCGCCGCTCATGGCAACAGCTATCTTCACGATATTCCTCGGTTATTGGGATCGGGGATCACACGGCGTTCTCTGCATGGTATCTGGTGAGCAGGCCGACCGGTACGCCTGTCCGAAACAGGGTGTTACCAGATTTTCCGGAGATAGGGATAGGGATTGATCTGCACTGTGCCGAGCCTGACTTCGTAGTGGCAGTGGTTACCGGTAGCGTTTCCCGTCTGTCCGACATAGGCGATCACCTGGCCGCGGCCCACGGACTGGCCTTTGCCGACGATTATCTGGGAGCAGTGGGCATACACTGTTTCAAATCCGTACTTATGCTGTATGCGGACCATATTGCCGTATCCCCCTGACCAGCCGGTAGCCTGCACAACACCGGGCGCCGTAGCGCGGATCGGTGTGCCTCCTGATGCCGCGATGTCTATGCCGGTATGGAAGTCCCGCCCGAAACCAAAGGGGGAGCGCCGCCACCCGAAAAGCGAGGTGATGTGTCCATGGTTGGGCACAATTGAAGGCGTGTCGTTGATAACCTTGCTCCGGACATCAATGAAGTTCTTTACTGTCTTTACCGCGTTGGTGGTGCAGAGAAATTCACGCTGCAGGTCCCGGAGGGTGAAAATCTCATCCGGCAGCACCGCCTTGAGCTTTTTCAGTTCCCTGTCGCTGGTGGGAATTCCCTCGGTCAGCTCCCAGATACTTTCAGCGGTATCTTCCCCTCCGGCGGACAGCTCATAGAGTTCTTCAATATATGGTTTTATTTCATCAAAGAGTTCCGCGATGGTATTGGTGTGGCGCTCGAAGCGGATCAGGTGCGAACGGATGTCCTTGAAATTCATCAGGAGCCGTTCCTCCTCGCGTTTGATACTGGTGTTCTGGTACACTGCATAAGAGGATGAAATAATAATAATCAAAAAAAGGAACACGAAAAAGGAAATAAAGAACTTTGATATCTGAAAATTAAAAATTTTCTTCTCGTTATGGGGGATGAACATGACTGTCATTTTTTCATGTCCCTTTTCAAGGAAACGGTCCCACCATTTGGAGTATTTCTTTCTCCAGATGTAATAGTTTTCCGAAAAGCGGAGTTTAAACCTGTTCTGGTATTGTTTTATTTTAAATTTCATATCCAATTACATGTTGTTAGTTTTATTGTATAGCGAATGTGTGCAATTACAAATGTCTCCGGAATTTATGGGGCCAGGTTTGCAGCATATATCGTCAATGCCCGCAGGTATTTTCAGTAGTATTACACAATCGCTATTTTGTTAATTGAACTTTACCGGGGGCTTTCTGTCAAGAAAAAATGGAAGTTTCCTGTTTTCCGCAACGTGAAGGGCGTGATCTGGAGAGGAGCATATTTATCCTTCCGAGATGTATTCAAGCATCACCATTGTTATGTCATCGTATTGCGGCTGGGTATGTCTGAACTCATGGAGGTTGTACAATAATTCATTTTTCATTTTTATCAACCCCCGGTGGCGGTTGCGCTGCAGTATATTCGCTAATCTCCTGTTCCCGTATTCCTCTCCATATTCATTGGGCTGTTCCTCAACACCGTCAGTGATGATCAGTATCACATCATCCTTTTTCAGTTGAAAAGGTACCCCCTTACTTGTAAGTTCTGCCTGAATCCCTATGGGAATGGTCTGTTTGTTTGTCCTGATCCGGTGCAGTGTGCTGTTCCTGAGAATGTAAATATATGAATGACCCATGTCATGAATGGTTATAATGCCGCTTGTTTCATCGAAATCAAGGATCACCCCTGTAATAAACTTTTCCAGTTCGAAGGTTACGGTGATATAGTTGTTTAGTTTTTTCACAAAAGGGCTTATGCCGTTGTTGAAGTCATGAAACTGCACCATACCGCTGATAATTGTGGATAGAAGGGATGCTGATATCCCTTTACCGGAAACATCGAACACTGACAGGATATATTGGTGAGGAGCGTAGCGGGCAAAATGATAGAAGTCACCTCCCACCCCCTTTGCCATGTGTGAAGCTCCCACGATGTTAAAGGTTTCGCCGTTCAGCACTGATTCCTCCTTCACAATACTCCGCTGAAGGCGTTTGGCAAGGTTAAGGTCACGTGATGTCATGTCGGAAAGATAGTACATCATGTCCCGTGTGGAGAATATTCCCATAAATCTGTCCCCCACAGAGAGGAGAAAGTACTGCATTGTTTTTTTTGCGGTATAATCGGAAATTTCCTCTGAAACAGAGAAAAGATTTCTGTTGAAGTTGTAACAGGGTACTTTTCTGATGATCTTCTCTACGGATTTGTGCCAGTACAGATCTCTTCCGAACTGCTGACCCAGAAGGTCAAATAGCTCCTTCCGAACAATGATGCCCTGTATCTTTTCATTTCTGTCAATAACGCCAAGAGCATGAACTGATTCGTTTCCCAGCAGTGTTTCGGCAAGGGCCTCAATTGTAACATCATTATATATATAGTAATAGCTGCTGGCTATTTTCCCTATCACTTCCCCCCTTATACGGTCCGGCGAAGCGCACTGCAGCAGATTCCGTTTAACTGAGGGAGATGCCTGCTCTTCAGGTTTCAGCGTTTCGACGGTGGTGCCTGAACTGGTTTGTGGCGTGATGGATGTCATAAATTTCACCATTTTGTGTATTAACGGAATTGTTCACAATAAAAGAATATAGAGAATGTTATTATATTGTGAACAGATTATAAAAAAACAGTTTTCTCTCGTCATGACAGATATTTTACTTGGTCCCGCAGAGGGGATGATATATTCTTGCCGTACCCTATAGTGAATACCCCTGCGGAATGACGCGGAAATTTCTGAAATCGGACAGAGGCGGTACCAATGGACAGTGTAATGCAGAAACGTATGGAGACAATGTTTCACGATGCCGGATTTGACCTTTCACGCGGTCAGGTGGACCGGTTTCGGGATTTTTACCGGCTTCTTGTGGAATACAATGAGCGGTTTGATCTTACGCGGATACTCAGGTTTGAGGACATCATTGATAAACACTTTATCGATTCCATGTATATTACAAACCTCTGTGATCTGCCCGGGTCCTTTGTCGACATAGGTACCGGAGCGGGATTTCCGGGAATACCCTTGAAGATTCTGCTTCCGGATTGCCGCGTTGTCCTTGCTGAACCGAGGTATAAGCGTGTGGAATTTCTCGGCATGGTGATTGAACGCCTTGGCCTGGAGAATGTGGAAATATATCCCCACAAGGTAACGGACCATTCAATGTTCGATGTCGGCGGGGTGATAACAAGGGCCCTGGAATCAATTGACGATACCCTCTCCCGTGTACATCATTTTCTTCCCCGGGGAGGAAAGGTGATCTTTCTGAAAGGTCCCGGGGCAGGGGAGGATATCAGACTGCTCTCCGAAGAAAACCGCGGTGAGTTCCGGAATGTTCTGGACCGCGACTACACCCTTCCCGGCACTAACTATCAGCGGAGGGCCGTGGTGTATGAAAAGCTGACCGATGCCCGGCAGATTACCTACCGGATATTCAAGGATGAATCGGAAAACAGGGAGATTGTGATAACCTCAAAGGACAACAGGCAGTTCAAAGAGTTAAAAAAACTCACTACTCCTGAAGGTATCAAAAAGCAGGGACGGGTCATGGTCGCAGGCACAAAGCTTGCGGGAGAATGTGTTGCTGATTTCCGGGGATCTCTCCACGGAATTATACTGTATGACGGATGCAGGGTCGATAATGAGGACCTCAATACCGTCATCGCGGAGATGTCCGGTCAAGGTAAGGTGTACATTTTTAAAAAAGGTCTCTATAATGAACTGGATGTATCGGCGACAGAGGGGCCCCTTCTGATCGCCCCTGTTCCTGAGATGGAGGAATGGGACTATACGCTGGGTGAAGGATGCAATCTGCTGATACCCTTCCAGGACCCCGTAAACGTGGGGACTGTTATCCGTTCAGCAGCGGGTTTCGGTGTGGGGAAAATTATTCTTCTCCAGGGTGCCGCTAATCCTTTCCATCCCAAAAGTGTCCGTGCGTCAGGAGGTGCGGTGTTCAGGGTGTCCCTTTTCCGGGGTCCGGGAATTGTTGATGCCGGGGAACAGGCACAGAAGAGGGGCCTGCCGCTCTATACACTTGATAAAAGGGGAACGCCGATTGAGGCCTCAATGTTTCCTGAAAGGTTTCTGCTTCTTCCGGGAATTGAAGGCCCCGGCCTGCCTGATGAGATGAAGGAGCACGCGATTGCGGTACCCATAACAGATAGCATCGAGTCCCTGAATGCCGCTATCGCGGCATCCATTGCGATGTTCGTATCACGGCGAATACCGTAAACAGTATTCACGGGATATCTGTTCTACAGAATAATAAGAAACCTGCCGCAGTTGTTGCAGACGGCAATTCCTTTCTTCTCCCTGATCTCTGAGAGATATACCGGGGGGATAACAAGGTGGCACCCCGCGCAGCTTCCCTTGTCGAGAATCGCAAAGGGATTCTGGCACTTCTTCCTCATCCGTTCGTAATACGCGAGGGACCTGTTGTCGATGAGTTTTCGCAGCTGGTTAATTTTATCCTTTATGGAATCAGAGGTGTCGCCGCCGTCAAAAATCTGGTAGAGCCTGTCAATTCTTATGAGAAGGTCAAGGTTTGCGCTCGGTATTGCCGAGAGGTTTTCAATGTCCCCCAGATTGTTCGATGTGTTTTCCGAGATGCTGAGAAAGTACTGGTGGGCCTGTTTTTTCAGTACGGAGAACATCTTTGCAGGGGTCCTGGCTTCGTCAATAGATGTTCGTTCGGCGTCATTGGAGAAAATCCTGGCCATCATCCCCACAAGGTAAAGGTATTTGGTGCTCATTGATGTCGGGAATATGCTGAGGAGAATGTAGTTTACCGGAATGTTATCGTAAGACTGGTATTCAACGCCATCGGGGGCAATGGCAAAAATGGATATGAACTCCTCCACAGATTCTGTTCGTGCATGGGGAATCGCAAGACCTTTTCCGATCCCGGTGTTCTCAAGGGACTCCCGGTGAACTACCTGCGCGTAAAATCTGTCGGCGTTTTCAATCTTCCCTAAATTCTCAAGTTTTGTAAGCATTTCCTTGAGAATCAACTGCTTTTCCGTGTTCTTTAATACAAGTACCTGTTCTTTACCAAAGAATTGATCCAATTCCATTTCTTTACTATCTCCAGTTGTTTATAAAAATGATAATATACGGCAGAATAAAAAAAGTATACCACCTCGCTGCAACACGACCTTAATTTGGAGGATAACTTGAAAAAAAAATATATTTATAAGTAGTGAAATCATTGTTAGATGGTCTGGACGTAACACTGTTGATATTATTGTATGTAAAAAACCACTGTATGTAGTGCATACAGGCTCTCATTGTCCTGAATGTTCTCAATTGTGTCAATTGAAATAATAGGATGAATACTCCATTTGCTGATTTAAGGGGATAAAAGATGATAATAATGTATAGAAAAATCTTTACAGAGGGGTCCTGGGCGATATAATTTGACATGTCAAATATTGATAAATACAAGTAAAATGGAGTTGTAAAAAAATCGATGAAGATTACAATCATAGATAATAATTGCATTGCCGCACCTCCCTCTTTTGCGGCATCCCTTTTTTAAAGCGGGAAGGATCAAGGGGTCATCTTTTTAACTCCGGCAGCGAGCCGAAACTTGTCATGCCTGTATAAATAATATGCCGTATGCTACACCGCCGCTGCTTCAGTGAACGGCTTCACCTTTATTTTATCATTTTCCCGTGCCTCCCAGAGGTCAAGGCGTATCTGCATATTAAGCCAGCTTTCCG
>JAKQCH010000582.1 GCA_029573825.1 Spirochaetota bacterium
CAGCGTGACCGTCCCTGCGGTGGGACCGGCCCCCAGCAATACGAGAAATACCAGGGTCCCGGCACTGAATTCGTTTCCCTTAACAAGAAGCAAAAACCAGTAACTCAGAGTGACGGAGAAAATGACCTTTTCGTTGAT
This sequence comes from Spirochaetota bacterium, assembly GCA_029573825.1. GTDB lineage: Bacteria > Spirochaetota > UBA4802 > UBA4802 > JAGODF01 > JAKQCH01. Next base: position 139 of record JAKQCH010000582.1, read on the forward strand.
TACTTTTATTACCTGTTTCAGGAATATCGCGATAAATAGAAACCCCAGCACAAAACCAAAGGAAAGCAGGGGCTTCATGATATATGAGGAATGGCTGATGTTTGTTTCACGGACATGGGAGATCACTGCATACGACATCATCACCCCCATGTAGGCGAGCATTCCGAAGAATGTTATAAAAGCCCATTTCGGCGGGCGTGTCCGCACAATGCTGAGGCACTGGACTATGATACCGCTGAAATACGCCAGCGCCGGGACAATCGGGCCCCCTTCCAGGAATATATTGTTCTGCATATTTCGCCCTGTCCGCATTAGAAATATACTGATCAGTAGTTGACTGTATCATAGAGTATTGAATAATTATTGCAACGATTTTCCGTATATTATATTGATGATGATATGCCGTGCGCGGTATGATTGTATTGAGTGGTATTTCTACAATTCTGTTAAGGAATCTGAATAATGAAAAGAATATGCGTGTTCTGTGGATCAAGCCCCGGTAATAATCCTGAATACCGGGAGACTGCCCGTAACCTCGGCAGAATACTTGCCGGGAGGAATATTGAGCTGGTGTTCGGCGGGGGGCGCGTGGGGCTTATGAATGAAATTGCGAATACGGTCCTCGGCGCCGGTGGCAGGGTCACGGGAGTGATACCGCAGTCACTTGTGGACAGGGAAGTGGCCCATACCGGCATTTCTGAACTCAGGGTTACCGGATCAATGCATGAGCGTAAGGCCCTCATGGCGGAGCTTTCCGATGGTTTCATCGCGCTGCCCGGAGGGATCGGCACCTTTGAAGAATTCATGGAAATCATCACCTGGGGACAGCTAGGTTTTCACCGGAAGCCCTGCGGACTCCTTAACACCCTCGGGTTTTACGACGGCCTCCTGGGATTTCTTGATCATGCAGTCCATGAAGGGTTTCTGCACAATGCCAACAGGGACTCCATACTGGTGTCGGAAACTCCTGAAGAGCTCCTTGATTTATTCATCACATATATCCCTCCCTCGATTGATAAGGCGGAAAAGGCCCTTGGGGAGCTTGACAACTGATTCTATGTGTCATTTCCGGAAACGGTACATGTTTACCCGCACTATTTTCTCCATCCATTTAATATCGATGAAATATATGGCCGCCAATATTTATTGACCGTTATTGTTAGCGAAGTATGGTTATTAATATGAAATGTAAAACTGTACATCGCCTTCTTATGGCTGCAGCATTTATAATGATTGCCGCAGCGCCGCTTTTCGGGGAAGATGCGCCCCTGATTCCGTGACACTACAGCGGTGTCTTGATTACGTGTGGGTCATGATTGTCTCCGTCCTGGTGTTTCTCATGCAGGCTGGTTTTATGAGCCTCGAGTCAGGGATGGCCCGTGCGAAAAATTCC
>JAKQCH010000587.1 GCA_029573825.1 Spirochaetota bacterium
TGCTTGCCCTGGCACGAAGTCGGCTTGCCGTTGTTAAAACGGAATTCCCGGATGCGTCGCTGATGGATGAAGACAGTGTTCGCGTAATTTACCTCATTACCCTTAAGCGGGAGCTGTATCACGAGTTGGCGCTGGCAGACACGTCTTCAAATATTGTGATGCCTGTATAGCTTGTTCCGATTTTTCACCGCAAAGCGGATGTCATTTGCGGAATTTTTCAATCCGGTTAGCGGAGAAAAGGGGGAAATTATTGTATGGTAAACACGATGGATAAACACAGAATATTCACCTCCGATTATATCAGCAATGCGGTGAATGACATAAAGAAGATCAAACCCGATTACAGTTTGCTGCTGGACCTGTATGAAAGGATTTTTATTGAGCAGGAGAATTCCAGGAATTCGATCTCTCAGGTAAATCCCCTGGTTTTAACAGAATCCATATCCGAAAAGTCAAAGGGACAATTTCCCCTGGTTGATATTTCTCAATTAATCATTGATGGAGAATCTTCCGAAAAACTTTTTATGGAAATATGCGGTATTCTGCTGACAGCGGGTAATGGCGTCACTGAGTCAGTGAGAAGAGCGGTTGATGCGCTTGAAAGTCAAACGCTTCGTGCGAAGGAACTGTTTTCGGCGTTTATCGGCGGAGACGAGTCCTTTCTTGCGATAATTGCGGAGAAGTTCAACATCGACATTCAGGTGCTGAGATTCCTGATTTATAACAGCCTGAAGCCGTCGCTGAACATGTTTTCGCAGGGAATATCCGGTTCTCTCGATGAAGAGAAGGAATGGGGCGAAGGCTTCTGCCCGGTATGCGGGTCGATGCCTGAACTGTCAGTATTCGAAGAGAACGGAAAACGGTCGTTACTATGCGGTTTCTGCGGTTATCAATGGCTGTCAAAAAGGATTTATTGTCCTTTCTGTGGGAATACAGATCATGAAACGCTTCAATATTTTGAAATTGAAGGTGAAGAGGAGTACCGTGTTGATGTGTGTGAAAAGTGTTGCAGGTACATTAAAACACTGGACATGAAAAAAACGTCACGTCTGGTTTATCTTCCCCTTGAGAATGTATCAACTCCCTACATCGATGTGAGGTTTAAGGAGATGGGTTACAAAGCCGGAAATACAGTGATTGAATAATAGTATGCCGGTATTTTTCATGGGTAGTGTCTGAATCGCTATAATGGCATATTGAATTACAGTTGTAAGAAATTAATGAAAGGAGAACTGCCGTGAAACGTTCATTATTGCTTTTTTCTATCCCTTTTGTGCTTTTTACTGTGGTATTCTTTGTCCTGTCACGGAATGCATGTAATAAAATTATGCAGGCGGAGGCAACCTCCCAGATTCCCTTTATGCATAAGACTCATGTTCAGAAGTATGGCATAAATGATTGCACGGTGTGCCATAAATATGAAGAAAATGGCAGGTTCAAAGGCATTCCGACTATTGGAGAGTGTACGGCATGTCATGCCCGCGATGGCGCGGTTACGGCTCATGATCACATCACGCCAAGAAAGAAAACCATGTTTGATTCGTACAAAGATACTGACAGACCGTGGACATCCTGGTCCAAACAGCCCGATCTCGTTTATTTTAGCCATCTGGCTGTTATGAGCGCGAAATATGAAAACGGAAAATCGAAAGTAAAGTGTGAGTCATGTCATGGTGATAAAGCTAATGCTATTGATAACAGAATGATAAAAGGGAGAATGCCCATGGGGCAGTGTATGGATTGTCATACAGCGCTTAAGATCAGCAATAAATGCGCAGTATGTCACGATTGAGCACTGTGAGCGTTATTCCATGTCTGTCGTATGTTGAAAATGATACTGATATAATATCCACACAAGACGCTGTTGTTCATGTATATGCAGAAGAAGATTTCCAGGAAAAGGGGAATCTTCTTGCTGTTGAGGCTCTCCTTACCGTGCTGGTTAACGGCAAACATCTTTGCAGCTGTATGCGGTTACCGGGAATGGATATTGAACTCTCTGCCGGGCTTTGTTATACGCAGGGTGTGGTGCAGTCAAGGGGTGAAATTTTCAGTGTTACCCGGTCTGGTGCGGATATCGTAGAAATCAAACTAAAAGATTTTAAAAAGAATATTCCGGGGTCTGCATCTGTCATCAACAGTTCCGGCGGATTCTTAAAAAAGGAAGATTACAATACGATCAGGAGCTTCAGGACACCGCCTTCAGGAGATGCTGATGCTGTGTCCGCAGATTGCATGTGCATGATGGCAGAAGATTTTTTCAGCCGCCAGGAAGTTTTTAAGATGACCGGCGCGACACAGGGGGCTGCCCTTTACGATTGTAATTGTAATTTCCTGGCCTTTGCGGAGGATGTCGGCCGTCATAATGCCCTTGATAAATGCATCGGCAGATTGTTTATGGATGATACTCTCGAAAACGCCTGCTTCTGTATGCTCACATCCCGCCTGAGTTATGGAATTA
>JAKQCH010000006.1 GCA_029573825.1 Spirochaetota bacterium
CCAGGAAGCGCTGTCTTCCGGTAATCCCTGACGTGAGAAGAATTTTCGATATTTTGTTATTACTCAATCAGGACTTAATGATGAAAGAGTTTTCTCTACGAACCAAGATGCTTGCGGGGGGGTGTCTCATTCTCCTTGTTCCCGTTCTCGTCATCGGGACAATCACCTTTATTCAGACCTCACGGGCATCTGAAGACAGGGCAAGAAAAGAGTTTGTTCAAATTGCCCGCACCCTTTCCGGCACGATCCAGCTTGCCCTCCAAAAAGACCTCACTATGATTAATGCGATCGCTACCGACCCCCTCATTATCCGCAGTATCGCACGGCATGACAGGGCGCTGGCACGGAAAAAACTCACGGAACTGTATACGATAATCGGATCAGATTATGAGGGGCTCGGGATATATGATCAGAATGGAATTATCATCAGCGATGGCGTCGATATAAACCGTGAAGGCATTATTATTACCGACAGGACCTATTTCCAAAACGCGAAAAACGGAAAGGCGGGAATCGGTCACGTCGTTCTTTCAAGAGCAACGGGGGCCCCGATCTTCGTTATAAGCGCTCCCATTATTAGCCCCGAAGGCAGGTTCCTGGGAGGCGTTCTTGCTGTGGTTGAAATTAAGTATATGGTGAAATATGTCTCCTCAATAAAGATCGGAGAAACAGGATATGCCTTTATGCTTGACCGTGGAGGCGTGGTCCTGGCGCACCCCAACAGTAAAATTCTGCTGACCGTTGACATCAACAGGCAACCGGGCCTTGAAAACCTTGCGGAAGAACTCAAGCGCAATCCGGCCAGCACCGCGGAATACACATACAGGGGGAAAAGAAAAATCGGGGGTTTCGCACCCATTGAATCGACAGGATGGACAATCGGCGTAAGCCAGAACAGGGATGAGATATTATCCCTGGCACGGGGCACCATAACCTCTATTCTGCTGATCACCGGTTTCTTTACCGCGTTGATGCTGTTCCTGGTATTCTTTTTCTCAGAGAAGATCAGTGCCCCGGTGCAGTCAACGCTGACGTTTTTGAGCAACGCCCTGGAACAGGCAATGGAAGCGACCCAGGCGGGGGTCTGGGAAGCATATCCATCGACAGGGAGAATCCATTTGAGCGCCCAGTGGCACGCAATGCTCGGTTACGAACCGCAGGAAAGAGACATCCCCCTGGAAGAACTGTTAGACATGCTGCACCCTGAAAACCGCTGCAGCGTTGATCAGTTCTTCGGGAATTATATCCACGACGGCAGTCAGGACAGGCATGAATCGGAAATCCGTCTGCGCCGGGCTGACGGAGAGTGGTGCTGGGTCCTCTCAAGGGCAAAGGCAGTCGGGTGGGATGGAAACGGGGCCCCTGCCCGGATTATCGGACTTGATATCAACATTGAGAATATAAAGGAGGCACAGGTGCTGCTGGCCCGGAGCGATGCCCGCTTCCGTACCCTGTTCCGCATGGCCCCCCTCCCCCTTGCGGAGGTATCCAATGACCGAATCATTGAAATTAACGACCGGTTCAGCGCAATTCTTGGATACACCATTGAAGACATACCAACCATGGACCACTGGTGGCGGAACGCGTACCCTGAACCGGAATATCGAAACCATGTCATGACAGAGTGGCAATCCGAAGTGGTAGAGGCATTACGGGAAGGTACCGATGTTAAGTTCGGCGAATACCGTGTAACCGGCAGAGACGGTGCCGTCCATACCATGATAATCGGCGCCAGCACTATCTGTGACAGCATGCTCGTGAGCCTCTTCGACATCACGGAGCGCAAGGAGGCGGAGGAATCCATCCGCAAATCTCTTGCTGAAAAAGAGGTCCTTCTCAAGGAACTGTATCACCGGACAAAGAACAACATGCAGGTGATCTCCAGTCTGCTGAAGCTCAAGTCAGACAGTCTGGAGAACCCGAAACTGCAGCACGTCACATCTGATATCCGGACAAAAATACAGACAATGGCCCTGGTTCATCAGAAGCTGTATGAATCACAGGACCTTGTCAATATCAACCTCCCCGACTTTATCAACAGCCTTTCAACACTTGTATTGAAGAGCTATTATCTTTCATCGGAAAAAATTACCATTACACAATCAGTTGATGATATCTCCATTTCAATCGACACCGCGATGCCTCTGGGCATGGTGCTCAACGAGCTCATCTCGAACTCCATACTCCACGGGTTCCCTGAGGGGCGCAACGGTGAAATATGGATTGAGATGCATTCCGGGGGAAGTGATATAACTCTTGTATACCGTGACAACGGCACGGGAC
>JAKQCH010000024.1 GCA_029573825.1 Spirochaetota bacterium
CTCCGCCTCGCAGCCTGAAAGCTTTTATCTTCAATGAGTTTCTGCATCGGCCTCCTCCGTTCCATTCAGGAAAAGAAATCTTTCGAGAACTTTCCTTCAGAGAGTACACTTTCAAAGAACGCCATGCAATCTTTTTTTTGCAGCGCCTTGTATCGACCCCCCTAAAAAAAAAAGGCCGCCCTTCCGGACAGCCCCTTTGAATATTGAATATATTTTTATATTATTTCTATGCCCTGGAAGGCTTCTTGACCATTCCCGTCAGCACTGCTCCCACGAGGCACGCAACGCCGCAGATGGTGAAGGCCAGGGGAAAATTACCCATATCGCCGAGCACTCCTCCCATGATAGGACCAACGATTCCGCCCACACCATAGGAAAGGAAAACGAAGGGATAGTTATTCCCCACGTTTTTCGTCCCGAATGTGTCAGCGGTAATCGCCGGGAAGAGGGCGAAGTTGCCGCCGAAGTTGAAACCGATCAGCGTCGCCCCAATATAGAGAAGCGCGGGGGTCCCTGCCATGAAGGTGAACGCGAGAACTGTTACGCCCTGCACAGCGGACATAATAACGATTGAGGGTTTTCTGCCCAGTTTGTCGCTGAGTACGCCCCAGCCGATACGCCCGAGGCCGTTTGCGAGGCTGAAGAATACCGCCATTGCCGTTCCGGCAACCGCGCTTGCGGAAGCTTCATCCAGACCATTGGCCTGGAGCGCCTGCATGGGATAGAGCTTCATGAGGCCGATCGACATCAGGCCTGCGCTTGCTCCGAAGAGGAACGTCAGCCATATCATGTAGAACTGGGGTGTTCTGAGCATTTCACCGCTTTCGAAATTTACACTGGAAGCGGCTGCTCCCCCTGCACCGGTTTCACCGGCCCATCCCTCAGGCTTCCATCCATCAGGAGGGAACACCATCACAAGGCCGCCGATTACCACCATCGCCGCAAAGGCTATTCCGTACATGGTGAAGGTATTGGAAAGACCCATATCCCTTATCAGGTTTCCCCATTCACCGGCCAGCTTGACCCAGCCCATGGCGCCAAACCCGAATCCGGCAACCGCGAGGCCGGTAATCATACCTTTTTTATCAGGAAACCAGCGCATCCCCACGGCAATGGGAACAACATAACCAAGACCGATACCGGAACCGCCCACCACGCCGATAAGAACCGCAAGGGCGGTAAAGTTCGTTCCGCCCACAAGACCCGCGAGCAGGTAACCCGCTCCGAGAACAAGACCGCCGGCTATCGCCAGGGTACGGGGGCCCCAGGAATTAAGCTTTTTGCCTGCAAAAACCATTACTATCGCAAAGAACGCAAGGCCCAGTGCAAAGACTATCTGTGTCTGAACCTTTGTCCAGCCCGCATCGACGAGGGGTTTCGTGAATACAGACCAGGCATAAATCGCACCGAGGGCCAGCTGAATGAGTATAGCTCCCACAACAACAAGCCACCGGTTCATAACTTTTTCATTGGACATGAAAAAATCCTCCTTTGTATATTTATACAGCTCATTAAAACTCCTTCTGGTCCGGAAAGGGCCTCCGTGCACGCATGTGCACCTCCACTCGCCCTTTCCGGACAAAGGAAATTCCAGACATACCAATATACTTACATACGGTTTGCTATGATGTACTTCTGTTGGGTGGGAATTTTTACAATGCAGCGGCCTTCACGATGTGAAGCTCTCAGCATTTCTTAAGCGTAACCATTCCCGGATATTTTTTTATATTTGCACATCACGGTAAAACTCTATACCGCATTACAGAAAACAGTCACAGAAAACGGAAGCCGGACTGTTTCAGTAAATCCAGTTTGTTATTAGAAGACACTGCTGAATTTTTTTCAAGCATAAATTTAAGATCGATGATATTTATTTCATCCGGAAATTGAAAAATTGTGCAATAATAATATTATCATCCCGGAACATTAAAAAAGGAGTCCCCCCCACTTACTGCAATCCGCCACAGAGCATCCATATCTCAAAAAACATCAAGATTTTCCGGCATTCTGCCGATATATAAGTATCAGGGAAATAATGAAAAAGGAGGTACAGCGATGAATATTCCGGCAGCATCAGGAAACCATGTGATAACCAGCATTGAAATGCTTAACAAGCTCCTGATCGGCATCAACTCTGCGTCTGTAGGCCTCGAAGATAAACTGATTGCACAGAATGTAATTGGACATATCTCCGGAATCGGCGAATGCATCGACAGGCTTGCCTGAAATGGAGGCACTGAACCCGGGTCATATAAACACAGGAAATTAATCGAAAATTGACATAATAAAAAACGCCCCTGACCGCAGAAAGCGGAGGGGCGTTTTTTATTTCAGCCGTTCTTCTGTTTACTACTTTAATTCCCGCACAACCGTCTGACCGCATCATCAAGCAGATGAGCTTTGTCTTCACTATATCCGGTCGCAGTATATATAATATGACCCTGTGTATCAATCAGAAACAACGTGGGATGACGTGTGACCCGGTATTCCGACTTCGTGTCACCAAAGGGGTCAACACCGACACGCAGCGTCAGCGGCGCCCCGTTACGCCGCTCAACCTTTTTCAGAAAAGACTCCGCCTTTGAGCTGTCTGTATCAACATCTGAAACAACAATCACCTCAAGGTTGTTGCATGACTTTTTCAGTTTCTGGAGGTGGACAATTTCCGGGACACAGGGAAGGCAGTCATGGTGAAAGAAACTCATGATGACATGCTTTTTATTGCGGTACTGTGCAAGAATAAACATGCCGCCATCCCGCTGCCTGATGTTCACCAGGGGGGCGCGGTCTCCCATGCCGAGAGGATAGAGGGGTACAATACCGAGGACAAACATCAGCAACACCGGCAGCAGATACCGGCGGAACAGTTGTATCTTCATACGAAACTCCTTGTTTTAACCAGCTATAGTATGTATAATATTCTGAAAACCCCGGCAATGGAGCCGGGCCTGAGGGGCAATGACCTGTATATCGTTCATTGTATTCGCTCCATGCGGATACTGTTCAGAAATGCCTGCTCTTCCCCGGTCAGGGAATCCGGGTTCATAACCACCACATCTATCTTTTCTTCGCAATGGAGAAAAAAATCCCGCGCGACCCTTCGCGAAAGGGCAAAGGGATCATCCCCTGAAAAAATCAATATGTCGATATCCCCTCCCCTGGCATCGTCATCCACCCGTGAACCGAACAGGAACACCGGGGAGGTCACAGGCTTCAGGGCATTATGCAGGGCTTTTCTTTCTGTTGGATCAAGTCTCATAGTGATATATCAAGTTTAAGATTTCCGCAAAGTGTAACGTCACAGCATCAGGAAGTCAAGTACCAGATAAACGACCCTTCTGGTCGCACAATTGTGCGGCGCTCTTCAATCCCTTTTCATTATCATAATGGCTCAAAAAAAATAGTGTGGTCAGAAGAATTTACCGTGAAATTAAAATTACTTAATATGTCATTTCCAATAAAGCCATTAATACCGAAATTGCCGGAAATATCTCCAAATTCAATACTAATGCCATGCAGGAAGTAATTATCAAGAATAAGTGTATCAATCTTCTGGGACAGTACTTCTTGAGTACCACCGCCAATTCCCGTCAATCTCCGAATAACAGCATGTTTCTTGTAATTGAAATTTACCAGATCAATATCTAATGCGGTCGTAGCGGATCCGGTATCGATTATACAATCACTGATTGTTACGGATACACCTTCATACACAATTTCAGCAGAGACCCATATCAGGCCCTGTTTCCAGGTAAAGATCATGAAAGTATTCCCATAAAAGGCACATTCTCAACAATAAAGTCATCGGGAGTGGCAGGTATGGAGTAGAGGACATTTTTACCCTGCTCTTTAAGTTCTTTGTACGCAGATCGTATCACCTTAGGATCATCGCTCACTTCTAATACTGTACCTTCTACTATTCTAAATGTTGATTCTGATATTTTTTCCTCTATTACATCCCCAATCAGTATAAACTTGCCCGGATATTTATGATGGATTTCTTTCCATTTCACAGAATACCTCCTATAACGACATGCGACATAATACCAGTTAAAAATCTCCGGTGTCAACAAAAAAAGATCACTCATGATTCCCTTCATCCTTGAAGTCAGACATCGCGAACCGCAGGTGACGCAATCCTTGTGGTGTCATACCTGTAGTTTCCATGATTCGGGGGTTTTACGAAGATTCATAATTGACAGTACAATAATGCCGCCCTCAAGAACTGTGTAAATGATCCCGTAGGGAAAACGCCGGATAAGACAGCGCCGTATATCCTCCGCTATCAATTGCCATGCAGCGCTATACTGCTGAATATGCTGAATAAGCATCATCCACTTCAACTGCAAACTCGTATCCAGGGCCTTCACGGAGATCATTATAATATTCTACCGCATCAATATATTCGTTACCGGCCGCAACGGAAAACCTCGTTTTCATTTAATGGAATCTTTCACTTCCGAATAATCAACAAGGCCGAGATCACCCTTCTTTATTGCCGAAAGCCGGTCCTTCGATTCATCTATCCACAGCTGCAGGTTTTCCCGGTCTTCCTTTTTGTTGATTGCATCAAAATTATAATCGATCAAACGGACCTTATCATAACCAGACAATTCCGTAACCTGTTTCTTAAGCGCTTCTGTCAGCATTGCATCATTTCTGGTATAATGTTTTTTTACTATGAAACACTACGTTCCATTCGCACAACTCAATGTAATCAATGATGAATATGAAATCAAGCGTATTTTTCAGGGTAACATTGTCATTGCGAACCCGAAAAGTAACGCAATCATGACAGCTTCACAATCCCGGACAACACTTCTCCGCGGATTTTCCAGGCGTCAGCATTCGCGGCATGGCCCATCCACGAATGTATTGATGATCGCAATTTATCAGCCGGCACAAAACCGCGATGAAAGTCTTCGTACAAACGCCTGACCCTTCGCCTGGCGCGTATTACATTGTCCCTTTTCAGCCGTATATAGTCAGGGAAAACCCTGTACCCGAGAAACGTGACGCCATTGGCGGCAGGATACACATGGGCGCGGTTTTCATGTATCCGCAGCCGAAAATGTTCAAGAAAGGACACTATTCCCCGGACACACCGGTTTAAATATTCCCTGCTGTCCGAGAAGAGCAGAAAATCGTCAACATAGCGAATGTACCCGCGTATCTTCAACGCTTCAACAACGAAATGGTCAAGGGGGGAAAGATATTTATTCGCGAAATGCTGGGACGTCAGGTTTCCCAGGGGTATCCCCCTTCTCCTTTCAAAGGGCGTGAAGAGCGTATCACCGCTGAAATAGTACACTGGCGAATCCTGCGGATTTGAACCGTCAATAATAATGGATATAAGCCGCCTCGTATCGGGGCATCGAATCTTCCTGAACAGCAGCTCTTTCAGAATTTCATGGTCTATCGAAGAAAAGTATTTCACTATGTCAAGTTTCACGTAATAGGTAAAACGCCGCGCGTACCGCTGGCACATTTTCACCGCCCGGTGGGTCCCCTTCCCTTCCCTGTTGGCGAAGGTGTTGTCAATATAGCTTTTTTCAATGACCGGCAAAATCACGCCGCACAGGGCATGGTGGACAACACGGTCCCTGAAGGGGGCAGCGCTTATCAATCTCTTTTTGGCGTCATACACGTAAAATTCACGGTAACTTCCATGGGTATAGGCGCCTTCAGAGAGTTCTTTCCTTAAGGCAGATATGTTTTCAACGAGATTGCTGTTAAACCGTATCACGTTGTCACGGAACCGTTTGCCCTTTGAAGCACAGTATGCCGCAGCAACAAGGTTTTCATAGGATATTATTTTTTCAAACATAGTATTCTGCCGTACATTTTCAGGCCCCCCGCCCGTCTCCGCCCGTGGGCGGAGTGCGGCGGGGGCGTTTGTTATTTATCCCGAAAACGGGAAGGGCGCGCCCGGAATGTACCGCCCCTTACGTCCGCGAACCCGTGAGCGCGCGGCACCGCGGGGAGGTATTGACGAGAAACCGCGGGAACGACAACCCGAAACCCGTTGTTGTTGTTCCTGTTGTCGGGATTGTTGTTGTTCCGGTTGGCGGAACGGTTGTTGTCGTTGTTGTTGTTCCACGAGCCGCCGCGAAGCACACGGTTCGCTCACCGGGACGCCCGCCCTGAACGGCGGTTTGTATTCAATTCGGAAGCTTTCAACAAACCTCCGATCATGGCCCCTATTTCGTCGCATTTTTCTACTGTGAACACAAAACTTGAATGACTCAACAACTTCGTATCGTAACAGATTTTTAATATAAGCTTTATTTCATCAAACGTAGCGGAAATTGACTGCACAAGCTTTTCATTGTTTTTAGTATATTGTAAACGGTTCAGCCCCGTTACAAGATCAAGTAATCGGCTTTCAAGACGCTGACCGATGGAAAACCGCTTCGATTTTGGAAACCCCTCGGTTTTATTAAAAGCCCAGACAAGGAAATCATACGATTTCTGATACACCAGTAATTCACTCATTTTCTAACCAGCGCGCCTTAAGGGGGCAAGCCCCCTTAAGAATCCCCCTTCCAGTTTCCCCGTGGGACAGTTGTCCAGGGGCCCACTTCTCTATAGAATAAATATACACATTATACAAGACACAACGTTTTAATCAACCGCGGGAACGACAACCCGAAACCCGCCGAAGTAGTTCCTGCCGCCGGGATCGCAGCCGCCCCGGCTGGCGGAACGGCCGCCGTCGACGTCGACGCCCCACGAGCCGCCGCGAAGCACACGGAACGACCCCGATGCAGGCCCGGCCGGATTCACCTCCGGGCTATTCCGGTAATAGTGCTCATCGTACCAGTCCATGCACCACTCCCACACATTCCCGCTCATGTCGTACAGCCCAAAGGCGTTGGGACGTTTCTGCCCCACAGGGTGAGTAGTATTACCAGAGTTCCCGTAATACCAGCAGTAATTTCCATCCTCATTGTCCCCCCAGTAATACCGCGTTGTGGTGCCCCCGCGGCAGGCGTACTCCCATTCCGCCTCTCTGGGAAGGCGGGCACGTACACTGTGCTTCGCGCTGAATTTCTCACAGAAACTAACCAAATCATTCCAACTCACCTGCTCGACGGGCCTTCTGATATCACCTGTGAAGTTACTCGGGTTCGTTCCCATTACCGCCTGGTACTGGGCCTGGGTCACCTCGTACTTCCCCATCCAAAAGGGGCTCACGTACACCTTGTGGCGGGGATGTTCTCTATCATATCCTTCGCCATCAGGGGAACCCATCATAAAATAACCGCCTGGCACAAAGACAAAGTCCATGCCCCCCATGCGCTTTACCTGCCCGGGACGGTACCGGCGGCGAAGCATGTTGTCTTTTTCAATGGGTCCCCTGATTTCTGGGCCGTTGGAAAGGTCAAAATTGATGACCGCAACAGTCCCGCTCTTTCGCAGTGTAATCATCTTTTCATCGCTGCGATGCTCTCCGTGGGCCGAAATACTAACCTCCCCTTCCGGCCACTGGAACGTCCCCGGCGCAGTACCCCGGTACTGCCCGCCAAAGAACACCTTCGCTCCCGGCGGCGTGGAGGTAACCCGGAATGGCACAAACACCTGTTTCTGCAGGCGGAAATCCAGGGCCGTGCGCTTTTTCAGGGTAAACGATTTTTCTTCGGCAATGTAGCCATCGCGGTCCACCTTCACCGTGTAGTCCCCGTAATAGTGGGTCCCGGTGTAGGGAGTGCGCCCCATCCGGCGGCCGTTCAGGTACACCTCCGCGGGGTCCGCGCTCGTTTTCACCGTGAGGGGATAGCTGGCCTTTTGCATAGTCACCCTGTACGCGGTTTCCCCTGTGATGTTCAGGGCCACAGTCTTGTCAACATACCCTTCCTTCTCAAACACAAGGACATGCTCCCCGGAGTCAATCTGTACCGCCTCCGCGCCGTTCCCGAGGGTGGCAATTTTCGCGTCGCCGTCGTACACCTCAATTCCCGACGGCATTCCCCGGCCAGTGGAAAGGCGCAGGGTGTACTGTTCGCGGTCCATCTGTATGGTATAGCTCCGCTGTGACGGCAAATCTATTGTGAAGGACTTGTCTTTATAACCGGGGTATTTCAGGACCGCAGAGAAATTCCCCTCGGGGTAGCGCAGGCGTTTCGGTGTGGTCCCTTTCCGTGCATTGCTTACATATAACGTCGCGTTCCCGGGCACGGAACTTACGGTAAACTGGACAAGGCCCCCGACGTCGGCGTTTCCTATTATTTCCCGCTGCTCCTCGTCGCTCACCAGCTCCCCGTGGAGTTTTTTTACAATGACTTTCGACAGGAGCGTCAGGGTTTTCAGGCTGAAGGTGGTGGTAAACAGTGTTTCGGCGCCCACCACCTGTGCGCTGCCCCCGCGCCGACGGTGCATCAGGTTCACCGACACTCCATAATCCCCCTCATCCTTCGTCACCTCGCCGTACATCAGGTACTCCGTCTGGGTGGTTTTCATTATCTGCTTCATGCAGGACTCGCTATCGCATCCCAGTACCTGCTGCATTTCCGCGTTTTGCATCAGCGTCTGCACTTGAGACTGGCTCATGACGCTGTACCGCCCGCTCTGTATAACGGCCCGCTCAAGCTGGCGGGAAACCCGTTCCGCTTCCTGCCGGCCAACTCCCCTCCCGGCAACGAGATAACGGACATATATGCTTGGCTGTTCCTGTGAGGAACCGTACATGGGAAATACGGACATTGACGCAAGTACAACCGTGAGGGAAAGCAGTAACGAATACTTTTTCATGTGGGGCGCTCCTGTGTATGGGATCATTATAAGCAGTATATTTGTATATATGACGGTTTATATCAGCAAATTTAAATTTTTTGTAAAGGATTTTTTGAAAGATGTTGTGGGTTCCATGAAAGGGATGCTCCCACCATGAATGTAACTTCGGAGGGAGACAGTAAGTCCGGGGACGAGCTGCAAAATGGCGCAGCAACAACCGGATCATGTCCACTTTTTTATTATTGACCATCGGGAGGGATTGTTTTCAGGATTGGTTGTGGATAGGGAATATTTCATGGAGGTAATGCATGTCAACCAATCATGATCTTAGTGTAAATGATTCAAAATCTTTTTTTTCAACAATTAAGGGTTTATTTTCGAACAAGATAGTTGTAAAGGTATTTCGAATTATAAAAAGTATTATTCTTTATTTCATCCTTTACCGCTATCTTGACATCCTTCGTAAATATCTTAAAGCGATATTTCGGTACGAGTACAATATGATACTTGCATTCGTATACTACATGTTGTAGCTTGTTCTTAGACATTTTAATTCTCCTAAATATTATGTTTTTGTATTTAGGAGAATATTTTTTAACCAATATCCGGTAAAACCATTTCTAATCTACCAGCAGAGCTGGTAGATTTATATTCATTAAAAATTGACAAAAACTAATTTGCTAACACAATCCATTCGGCAATTTTTGCTGCAATTGGGAGAAAATTATATATAACAAATAGAATCCTTATCATTGCTGCCAAAATAATATCCCCGCAATAATCCGGGGCTTTCACCGAATTGAAGAAAATGCAGGCTAAAATGAATATAATCACCGTGATAGGATTCATGGGTGAATGACGGTCACGGTAATGTCGTAATGCACGGTGGTAGAGACGCGATGCATCGCGTCTCTACCACCGTGCATCATTGCGTTTCAACAATACGTTACGACACGACAATACAAGGCAACCCAACGTGACAACCACATGCCGGCAAACAAATCTTTAAAAGGTTAAAATTTCCTGATTATAATGACAGACAAATTTAAAGACATATACAGAATAGAATCTGCCAGGCTGCAAAACTGGAATTACGGCTGGCGTGGTGCTTATTTTGTCACGATATGCACTGCAAATAGGGAACATTATTTCGGTAAAATTGAAAACAACGGAATTGTGTTATCGGAAATTGGTGAAATCGCGCACAGGGAATGGATCAAAACACCGGAAATCCGGCCTGACATGAACATAGAATTAAACGCGTTTTGCGTTATGCCCAATCATTTTCACGGAATCATTATGATCGGTGAAAATGAATATAATCGCCGGGATGGGATTCATGGGGTAAATGACGATCACGATAATGACGTAATGGATCGTACAGACGCGATGTGCGGTACAGACGCAATGCACGGTAGAGACGCGATGCATCGCGTCTCTACCACCGTGGTTTCAACAATACAAACAAACGCCGGCACACAAAACGATTTTATACCCCAACGTAAAAACCTGGCCTCCGTTATCCGGGGTTTTAAATCTGCCGTAACGACATACGCGCGGAAAAATAAAATCAGTTTCGCGTGGCAGGCGCGTTTCCATGATCACATTATACGTAATGATGAATCGTTTTATAGAATTCGGCAATATATTGAAAACAATGTGGTGAACTGGCATGATGATACTTTGTTCCGGGAATGATTGCGGTTTTTTCATGTATTACTGCGTTCCGGAAACTGCAAGACCGATGTGAACCCGAAACGGACCGTGCAGCTCCTCATATCGCCCCCCAAAAAGCCGTGAAAAAATTTTGTGCTTGATTTACCTGCCCGTTAATTGTACAAGGTATGTTATTAACGACTATGAGAACTATTGCGATCTCCAACAACAAAGGCGGCGTGGGAAAGACCACCAGTACCGTCAATATCGCGGCTGCGCTCCAGATTCTGGGGAACAAGGTGCTGGTTATCGATATTGACCACCAGGCCCAGTCCACCTACCATCTCGGCATTGATCCGGCGAAAGTCCAGTATTCGGTGTACGACGTCATGAGCGGTGAAGTTGACTTCGACAAAATCATTGTCGACAGGAACGGTCTCTTTGTGCTCCCGGCAAACAC
>JAKQCH010000042.1 GCA_029573825.1 Spirochaetota bacterium
ATAAACCGGAGGAACCCTTATGAGAGGTGAAAAATTAAAGAAGTTTCTGGACCAGCACCACATTGACTACGAGACGATCACCCATACCCCTTCCTTTACCGCACAGGGCACCGCCCACAGCGCCCATGTTTCCGGTAGAGAGGTGGTAAAGACGGTGATCCTCAAGGTGAGGGATGAAATGATAATGATCGCCCTTCCCGCTAATTACCGGCTTAACCTCGGGCACATAAAAAATATTTTCGGCACCGAGAATGTGGAGCTGGCACACGAGGAGGAATTCAGGAAATTATTCCCCGATTGTGAAGTGGGCGCTATGCCGCCCTTCGGCGATCTGTACGGCATTGATATGTTTGTTGCAGATGAACTCACAAAGGACCGTGAAATCGCCTTTAATGCCGGCACCCATACGGAGCTGATCAAGCTTTCCTTTGCCGATTATGAAAAACTTGAACACCCGAAGATGATACAGCTCTCGTCGATATTAGAGTAACTGAAGAGAAGGTATAAGCCCTTTGCAGAAGAATCGACCGTATTTATCCGCAGCAGGAATGAGAATCCCCGCTCTGGCATGTCATGTCGCGCTCGACCTGTATTGTGGTATGCGTGATGTTATATCGCTCTTTTAGAAAGTGATTAACTTTATGAATAAGGGAATCGCTGTCTGAAGATACTTCCCTGTCAATACAGATGTGGCATGACAGAAACACCTCCGTGGAATTCACCGACCATATATGGAGGCCGTGGATGCTCCCCACTCCGGGGAGTTCCAGGAGGGCTTCCTGCACCTTTCCGGGATCAATCCCCTTCGGGGCCCCCTGCATAAAAATCCGCATCGCCTCCCGGATAATGTCCAGGGAGCTGAAAAATATCATCACTACGATCAGGACGCTCACCACAAGATCCAGAATTACGATATTCGTGAACCAGAGCACAATTCCTGTTACAACAACCGCAACAGAGGAAATGGTGTCATAGAGAAGGTGCAGAAATGCAGACCGCAGGTTCAGGCTCTGGTCCCTCGTTTTAAACAACACAATAATGGAGAGGAGGTTTCCACCGAGACCCACACATGCGATGGCGATCATCATCCCCGGCGCGACGGGGTGAGGATTGAGATACCGCTCCACCGCTTCATAGACGATATACACGCCGATAGCTCCGAGAGACAGCGCGTTAATGAGGGCAATGAGCACTTCAAACCGCCTTAGCCCGAAGGTGTAAACGGGTCCCGTTTTTACCTTCGAAACACGCTCTCCGGCATAGCCAAGAATGAGGGAAAGGACATCGGAAAAATTGTGTCCCGCGTCGGAAATAAGGGCGAGACTTCCGGAAAGAACACCCCCAATATATTCAGTAACGGTAATAACAATGTTGAATATAATGGTGAGGAGCAGACGGAATCCCGTCGCGTCCCCTCCGTGATCATGGTGAGAATGTGCATGACTGTGATCGTGTTCCATCAAATATCCTGCTCTGAATTATCGTGCCCTGTGCCACATTGAGAAAAATATACCAAACCATGAAGCAATCTTCAAAAAAGAATGCTCCCCGGCGAAAAGCGGCATTTCCCCCCTGCGGATTATTCCGAAATCAGAGAGAAATCGAGGAGATTCCTGAAAGGAGCAAGTATGCTTTCCAGAAGGGCAAGGCGGTTGTCACGGACCTTAACATCATCCGCCATGACCATTACCTCGTCAAAGAAGTTGTCGATATCGCCCTTCCCCCCGATAAGGAGTTCAAAGAGTTCAATGTACCTGTTCTCGCTGATGAGGCGGTCGATATCACCCTTCCGGGAGCTGAAAAACTCATGGAGCTTCTTTTCCGCGGGGTCCACAAGGAGATCCGGGGAAAAAGCCAGCTTATATGCTTCATTCTTTTTCCTGAACGCGGAACATATATTGTTCATCCGTTTGAAGGAAAGGAGCATCTGGGAGAACTGTTCCTTCTTCCTGAATTCATTGAGGCTCCCGGCGCGTTTCACAAGCTCGTTATAGTTATAATACCCGATTGAAAGACAGGCGTCAATCTCATCGTACCGGAACCCTCTGTCGGAAAAATTCGTCCTGGCACGGGCGTTGATAAATTCCAGTATTTTCGGAAGGAGTTCCTTTCCGTCCCTGTATTTTCCCGCCACATGGCCCAGGACCCTGTCGATGTCGAGATCAAGGTCCCTGACGATGAGCATGTCCACCACGGCAT
>JAKQCH010000058.1 GCA_029573825.1 Spirochaetota bacterium
GGTTCTGTATTTATCGAGAAGGAGGGGCGTGTCATGGAAACGCCAGCGGGTGTCAGTGATCTTCAGGAACACCTTAACGGGCAGCCTGCAGAAAATCCTGCAGTTCCTGACCCTGTGACCTCATTTGACATTCTTGAATATATCTACACCTCCGGTACGACCGGCATGCCAAAGGCCACCAAACTCCTCCATCACAACTGGATACAGCTGGGATACGGAAACGGCGGATACATATTCAGGATGCTGCCGGGAGATGTTCACTACTGCTGTCTTCCCCTGTATCACAACAGCGGCATTAATATCGCATGGTCGTCAACACTTATGTATGGCGGCACGATGGCTCTCCGTCGTAAATTTTCTGCAACAGCTTTTCTTGATGATGTACGCAGGTATAATGCGAAAACGTTCGTCTATGTCGGAGAACTGTGCAGGTACCTCAACAATCTTCCCGTTAAACCTGATGATGGAAACAATCCCCTGGAGATAATTGTAGGCAACGGTATGCGGGGAGACTACTGGAGGGAATTCCAGAAGCGTTTTTCCATCAAAACAATTGTCGAAGTGTACGGCTCAACTGAAGGGGTGGGGGGGCTCATGAATTTCAAAGGGAAGCCCGGTATGATCGGCAGGCTCCGGGAGAAGGGAGTGCGTCTGGGTTATGTGGTACGCTATGATATGGAGAGTGAATCGTTTGTGAAAAACAGAAAGGGATTTCTGGAAAAATGCAGGCCCGGCGAGAGGGGTATGTACCTGTCAAGAATCAGCAGCCGCACGCCTTTCAAAGGGTATAAGAACAATGCGGGTGCAACCAATGAAAAGATATTGGAAAATGTTTTCAAAAAAGGGGACCGGTATTTCATTAGCGGTGATCTCTTCCAGCTTCACAGAGGGAACTACGTTTCGTTTGTTGACAGGCTTGGCGATACGTTCAAGTGGAAAGGCGAGTTGGTGGCCACCAATGAGGTCGCAGATGTGATCAACCGTTTCGGCAGCCTGGAGGACTGCAATGTGTACGGCGTGCTGGTGAAAAATACCGAGGGAAGATGCGGCATGGCAGCTGTGACGCCCCTTGAGGGAAACACAATTGATTGTTCCGGCCTCGCGGCATACGTAATGGAGAACCTGCCGGTATACGCCTGGCCATATTTTCTGCGGGTGCGGAGCAATGTCGATTCAACGGCAAGTTTCAAGAAAGTGAAGACGACGCTCCAGGATGAGGGGTTTAATCCATTTACCATATCGGACCCCCTTTACTTTCTGGACAGTGAAAGACGGGAGTACGTAACAATGACTGCGTCCCTGTATGATGAAATACAGAGCGGCGGTATCAGGTTTTAATACCCCGGATAACGAGTCTCTGATAAAGGAATTCTTTGTGCCGAGATGCGGGGTCCGGTTTTTTTGAACGAAGAACGGTATCAACACGGAAAATGTGGAGGATGAATATGAAAGAAGCCGTAATTGCAGGATATCTGAGAACAGCCTGGTCGCGTTCGCGTCCCGGCGACCCCTCACGGGACTGGTTTGGGAACCTGGGCACACATGACCTGTTTTCCCGTCTCCTCCCTGAGACAATCAGCAGAACAAAAATTAGTTCGGAAGAAATTGATGATTTTATCGTTGGTTCAGCGCTTGGCGTTTCAGAAAACTACACAATGGGCGGCAGGAACCCCATATTCGCGGCAAACCTTTCGGAAAAAATCGCCGCGAAATTTGTTGACCAGCAATGCGGGTCCTCAATGGCGGCGATCCATATCGGGTCTATGGAAATCCAGACCGGCAATGCGGATATCGTACTGATCGGCGGAA
>JAKQCH010000063.1 GCA_029573825.1 Spirochaetota bacterium
AATCCTTTCCCCGATCTGTTTTTTCGCTTCCAGCACCTGATCATTGGTCAGGATGCCCCGGCCCAGAATGTCCTTCATCCCCAGGGCTTCGCAAAAATTCACAAGAAACTTGGGCTCGATAGGCCCCGCAGAAAGATACCGACCGTCAGCAGTGCGGTAGTAGTCATACAGGGAACCGCCGTTCAGCACTTCCCCCTCAGGAAGAGGCTGCCGTCCATCAGCGAGAAAACCGGCAGTGTCAAAAACTGAAAGGGAGAACACGCTGTCAGTGATGGAGATATCGACCCGTTCACCTTCCCCTGTCCGCAGCCGCCTGATATATGCCGCGAGGATGCCAATCACAAGGTTCTTTGAACCTCCCCCCAGATCCGCGATCTGTATGCCGTGAAGCGAAGGCCCGGTGTCCTTTCTGCCTGACCAGGACTCAACCCCTGTCAGGGAAAGATAATTAATATCATGACCGGCACGCCGGGCGTAGCTTCCGGTGCCGCCGTAGCCGGTAAGGGAACAGTATATCAGTGACGGAAAGATTTCCCTGAGCCGATTGTAGCCGAGACCAAGCCGCTCCATAACACCGGGCCTGAACTGTTCGATAACAATATCATACTCCTTCACAAGACGATACACTATATCCAGCCCCTCCTCCGTGGAGAGATCAACCCCGAGGGAACGTTTCCCCCGGTTCACCTGCATATATGCCGCTGACATACCGTCAATCAGAGGCGGAACAAAACGCATAAGGTCCGGGTTCTTCGGGTTTTCGACTTTGATGATATCGGCCCCCATGTCCGCAAGAATCATGGTGCCGAAAGGGCCTGGCAGGAGATAGGTAAAGTCAAGAATTTTAAGATCCGCAAGGGGGTAATCCATATATCCTCCACATTCCGTAATAAGGCCGGGTATGTATATTGTAAGAGGTTTATAATGGAGTAATACCGGGGAGTCAATAAAAAAGAAAGGCCCTCAGCCGGCGGCTTTCTGCAGCGCCATCCGGATTAAATACATAATATTGAGAATACTGGAAATACCTCCGGAGAAGCGTTCCTTTATGATGCCCCGTGGTATCTGTTCAATCATCGACTGGAGCGCGCTGAGTTTCTCGTTAACTGCAGTGTACTGTAACCGGACCGCTTCATGTCCAAGACTGGAAACGAGAGATGCGATGGACTGCTCTATCCGGTCAATATGGGATATCATATCACGGAATGTATTTTTCACCTGCGGATCAAGGCCGCAGAGGATTTTTTCAACAATGCATATTCTCACCATCGTATATCCGGTATACGCAAGCTCCTGACAGTACTGTGTGCTGTCAAGACACTGGGGATATTGACTGATATAAGCGTTACCGAGGGAGATCATATCCTCCAGATCAAATCCGAAATCCCCATCGCAAAGTAACACTTTGTTTCTGAAATCATCAATTGAACCGCATGAAGAAAAAAGCCCGGCAACATTCGATGTCATAATTTTATCCTTATACAGTTTCAGGGTCCATTTTTAAAATAGCAGTTTTATATAGAAAAAAAAATTTATATATTGAAATACATATAGAAATGTTTTTTTATTCATTCCGCCTTCATCGCCCGGCATAATAATGTTTGACAAAAAATGATGAATCATTATTGTACATTCCAGTCTTTATAAAACAAAGCACATATCATCTGTATGCAGAGCAAATCATACGACCCGTCTGATAAGTACATTATCAGATATTGCAGGGAGCAGAGCATGGCACTCAGAAAAAAAAGAATTGTTGACCGGAAATTTCAGCTGAAGACGATCTTCTCAATAATCGGATTCACCCTCTGTTCTTTCCTTGTCCTCATTGCTATTGTGGCGGTTCAGTCAACACATGACAACAGAAAAATATCGAAAGCAGCAGCGGAAGTGAATGCCGCCCTGGACCGTGAGGACCGGGCAGTCAGGGGGTTCCTCCAGCAGGTATCCGCAGGGAACGCCAGCGGACAGACACAGGGGATTGCGGTATTAGCACAAACCCACAAGGAAACCCTTCAGACTGTCCGTGCCGCCACCGAAAACATCGGTAACTATATAGACAGGAATTTCCTTTTTATTTCCGGTCTTTTAATTGTGGTGATTATTCTCAGCACCATGCTGTACATATATCTTCTCCGCCTCACACACCGGATAGCGGGACCGGTATATGTGATGTCCCGTCACATACAGGACATCCTTGAAGACAAAAAGCCTGAAATACGTGAACTACGGGACAAGGATGAACTGCGGGAATTTTACCTCGAATTTGTTGCGCTGGTTGAAAAATTTACACAGGATGACAAGTAAACCCGCCGCCCGGATGGCGGCGGGTTCTTCCGTTACAATGATTATCCTGCCTTCCGTTCCTCATCAACCACTTCGTAATCAACATCAGTTACCGTGGAGCTTCCATCAACATGACTATTTTCCATATCATTGACGCCGGATGTATCTTCCCGTGATCTCTCGCCAGAATCCCGTGCACCGG
>JAKQCH010000064.1 GCA_029573825.1 Spirochaetota bacterium
TCCCTGAGATTGGGATAAATCTGACCAAAGTTGACCGACCACATGTAGCCGAAGTTTTTTTCAATGTGCTCTTTTATCCGATATCCATGCATATCGGTGTAATGAAGAAGACCGAGAATCGCGTATTTAATAGACATTCATATATCGCCCTGTATTAATTATTTAAAAATATACATATAGTAAACTACCCTGTCAACACATGCACACCATGACAGAACAAGAACAGTATCTACCTTACTATTTCTAATAGATATTGTTCTCATAATTACAAAAAATCATTCTTTATTTTACCGGGTGATACATGCAACCATAAAAATGCAATCGCCCTTTCAAATTCTATACTGAAGGGCCGATGAGGGCCTTTATTTCAAGATATTCTTCAAGCCCATACTTGCTTCTCTCACGTCCAATTCCCGATTGTTTATAACCGCCGGCGGGAGCGTTGATATCAAAATCACCGCCGTTCACAAAAACCTGACCTGAGCGGATCTCCTTCGCGACCCTCCGGGCCCTTTCAATGTCCCCAGACCAGACAGACCCTGACAGCCCGTACACGGTGCCGTTGGCAATTTCAATGGCCTCTTCTTCCGTTTTATAGGGCATGATAACCAGCACCGGTCCGAAAATCTCCTCCCGGGCAATGGTCATCTCCTGCTTCACATCGGCAAAGACCGTCGGTTTCACATAGTAACCCTTGTCAAGCCCTTCCGGCTGTTCAGGCCCGCCGATAACAAGTGTCGCTCCTTCCCTGATCCCTGCTTCGATATATCCGCGCACCGATTTCTGCTGATTCCCGTCCACCATGGGGCCCAGATACATCCCTTCCGCGAAGGCGTCCCCCATTTTCATTGTCTTTACGGTGTTTGCCGCCATTTCTGCAACTTCCTTCTGCCTGTCAGCGGGAACGATCATTCTTGAGAGAGCTATACATGTCTGACCGGAATTAAGGAACGCCCCGTAGACACCTTTCATTACCGCAGTGCTGAAATCGGCATCCTCCAGAAGGACATTTGGCGATTTGCCTCCAAGTTCAAGGGTAACCCGCTTGATGGTGTTCGCCGCGGCCTGCATCACCTTTACACCGGAGCTGGTTGAACCCGTGAGTGACACCATATCCACATCCGGGTGTGACGCAAGGGCGTGACCGACATTCGATCCCGCTCCCACCACAAGATTAAACACCCCCGGGGGCATCCCGATTTCATCCATTATTTCCGCAAGTATATAGGAATTCAGCGGCGCTATCTGACTCGGCTTGACCACCATGGTGCACCCCGCCGCAATGGCCGGCGCTACTTTTCCCATAATCTGGTGCAGTGGATAATTCCATGGCGTGATAAACCCGCAGACCCCAATGGCCTCTTTTACGATTGTTGTCCTGCCCATGGGATATTCAAACTGATAATCGTTCAGAATTGAAACAAAACTATCAAGGGCCGCGATGGGAAGCCCCGCCTGTATCATCCTTGCGAGGGGAGCGGGCATTCCCATTTCCCGTGCTATGGTATCCCCGATTTCATCCTGCCTGGCGGCGAGCGCTTTTGAAAGCCTGGTCATGAGAGCGCTGCGTTCTGCAACAGACGTTTTCGACCAGGCTGGAAATGCCTCCCGCGCACTTTTTACCGCGTTATCAACATCCTTTTCATTCGCCATGGTCACTCTGGCTATTACTTCTTCATTACAGGGATTTACTACATCAATGACATCCTTCCCGATTGGAGACACCCACGAACCATTAACATAGATTTCTTTGTATTCCTTCATAGCTGCACCTTCCCTTATAATATCATTAACATGCCCGATTAAGCATCGCCTGTTACCTTATTATTATTTGATATAGTTGATCTTTCCGGAGCTTCGTAATCTCTCCTGAAAGACGGCAACACCACTTCGGTAAAATAATATTTGAGCAAATTTCAGTATATACTAATTATATATATTAAGTATATACAAGTCAAGAATAAATATTTTTTTTCGCATTATCATTATTTTATAATTTCTCTTGACTTTATAATTTAATATCGTTAATTTAATACTATTAAACTATAAAGGATTCCACCATGCCCAAAGCAACCCGAAGCATTGACGAAGTTGAAAAAGTAAAAGAAGTTATTATTGAATGCGCCCTCGACATTCTTTCCACTGAAGGGTACGAAAATCTCTCCATGTCAAAAATCGGCGCCATGATGAACATGACCGCCGCGAATCTTTATAATTATTACAAAAACAAAAATGAGCTTCTCATCGCCATCCACAAAAAAACCTTTTCCATGCTGCTGTCCACGATTATCGATTATACCGGACCGGAACACACCCCCTCTGCCAGGGTGAAAAGCCTCATACGCGGATTCGTTGAATTCGGCATCAACAACATTCACGTGTACGACCTGATGTTCAGCCGCCCTATCCCCCAGTACACCGACTACATCGGCACCCCCGAGGAGGAGCTCGCTCTCGATGAATACCGCAGTTCGCTGAAAGCCCTGGACTTCGCTGTCGGGATAATGACTGACTATATCGACACTACCCCGAAGCTTAAGGGGAATGATCCCCGTTACATGACAATAAAACTCATTACTGAACTGCACGGCGTCATCTCGCTGTATAACAGCCGCATTCTCCATGAAATGGACCAGCAGTCCGGGGAGTTTTTTACAAAGATTGTGGAGGATATCTTTACATCTATCGGGGTGAAACCACACACGCCATAAATTATAAGACCGCATCTCAAAACTCCGGACACGGGATACCGCCGCCAGCACTGATACTTTTTTATACTAACAATCCCCCGGAGGCACAGCATGAACGCAACGACGCTTCTTTTTCAAAAGGAGGATACCCTTACCCCGAAACCCGCGGAAAAGGTGTCCTTCAATCAATACCTGCGGGCCCCTGACCCGAACCCGCCGCGCCAGTTTACCATCAACCTCATTGTGAACCTGCTTTTGCGGCTCTTCGCGTTCCTTTTCAACCACCGGAAAAAGCTGAAC
>JAKQCH010000080.1 GCA_029573825.1 Spirochaetota bacterium
GGGCCGAATCCGTCAAAGGAGGTCCCGATCCGTATGTCGTTGCGGAGCGCTCCTTCCGCGAACCGGCGGATCACTGATTCCTGCGCGTACAGGTTCGAGTTGCAGTTAACGCCGAAGGGGAATTTATCAACCACGTAATCAAAAATTTCCGGCATTTCCTTAACGATGGAGGGTTCGCCTCCCGATATCGTGAGTGATGCAATTTTGTGGGGTTTCAGGATGTCGATATACTCCTTCACCTGGTCGAAGGTTATGGTGTTGCCGGTACCTTTTCCCACGATTACCGCGTTGCACATGGGGCAGTTCTGGTTGCAGAGATTCGTGACATTCAGATTGAGATTGAATATCATGGGCTGCCTGGTGATATATTTCCACAGGTAGACACCTGATGCTTTTGCTATTTTTCCGGCCCGGGGGGTCTTAAATATCTTCTCTTTGCTCATACTCCACCTCTTTCTTTAATAATCCGGCGTACATCAGAATCAGCATACCGATTGCGGACCATACAAAGGAGCGCAGCCTTCTGATTATTCCCACTGAGAGACCCAGTGCCGGATCATATCCTAATAGTTTTAATGCAAGAGAGTACGATCCTTCGCTGGTGCCGAGATTGGCAGGCATAAAAAAGATAGCACTCGTGAGAAACAATCCAAAAATATATACAAACAGCGCGTGACTGACTGTAATATTGACGCCAATAAATGTGATAATAAGAAAAATTTCAAGAAATCCGGAAACAAGGACAGAAAAATAATGAACACCGAGGGAAACATAAAAGTGACGCAGATTTTCCCTGCTGCTGAAAAGAAATCCGATTTCTTCATCGAGGGTGCGGATTTTACTCCATCGGTCCTCATTCAGAAATCTGTTGCGGAGGGCTCCGGGAATTTTATTTATAAAGAACTCAATGAAACCGTCACGCTGTTTAATGAGGACTGCGCACATTACAAACAGGACCGCGAGAAACAGCAGCAATGTCAGCAGTGTGGCATATATCGGGATTTTCAGTATAAACAGACTGATTACAATTCCGGTAAGAATCAATAACAGGTTGGCAATGGTGTGAATTGTTCTGTCAAGAACAACAGAAGCAAGACCTGATTTAAACGGCAGTAATTCTTTTATAAACAGAGCCTTCAGGGGCTCTCCCGCTACAGCACCGAGGCTGTTAATCGCAGAGGTGGAATCACCAGCAATACGCGCAAGGATAAGTTTAATAAAATAGGGCTTTTTCAGGGGCCTGTTTATCAGCACCCTCCATCCGTAAGTGAGAACGATGTGATTAATGAAGAATATCATCACAATCAGCCAGAATTGCCAGACCCAGAACTCAAGACCCAGCTTTTGCAGATACTCTATTGTTTCTTTCTGGAAGGTTTTGAAAAGAACAAGGAGTATTACTATTCCCACTATTATAAAAATGATTTTAGTTTTCTTCACCGGCGGATTACCTTTTTGTTTGGCCCCTGCAGTATCAGGAACAATGGAGCTGCTGAAGTATATTCAACTAAAACTTTATTGCCAGAAGTGTGAAATCGTCAATAACATCAGTGAAGTCCTGGGAGAAATCCTCCGCGTTCAGCATTTCACGAAAATGGTGTATCAGGGCGCCTGGTCCGGCTTCAATAAACTGAAACGCTATGTCCAGAAGTTTTTGTTCTCCGATTTCGATATCGCATTCCCCTAAATATTCAAGAACCCCATCGGTGAAGAGTATCATCATATCGCCCGGTTCGTAAAGAAAAACTTTTTCTTCGTAATCCAGATCACAGTCAATGCCAAGAGGCATGCCCTTCGCGTTGAGCCGCACCACTTCCCCTGTGGTGTGCTTGATCAGTATCTGGTCATTGTGGCCGCCGCTTCCGAAAGTGATGATGTTGTTGTGTATGTCGATAAGAAAGTACACCAAAGTGACAAACATTCCATGTTCGGAATCTTCATAGATGTATTTGTTCGAGTTCCGCAGCAGCATACCGGGCTGGTTGTTGATTCTGGACTCCGCGCGAATAACATTCCGGGCGGTACCCATAAAAATAGCCGCGGGAATGCCTTTCCCGGAAACATCAGCAACGACGATGCCGTATTTATTTTCGTCAAACTGGAAGTAATCGTAGAAGTCGCCCCCGACTTCTTTCGCGGGCCTGTTCAGCGCCGCTATCCGGTGGTGTTGTATGTGTTCGGGAATGACGGGCAGAATCTTTGCCTGAATTTCAGAGGCAACATTAATTTCCTGTGCGAGGCGCTGCTGTTGTATAATGCTTTTGTGAAACTTGATGTTCTGATATGCTTCAGCTATCTGACTGGCAACGGTGGAAAGGACCCGCAAGTCATAGGAGTCAAAGGGATTCCCGTTTATCTTGTCCGCAAGGCTCAGAACTCCCATGATATTATTTTTATAACGGACGGGGATTGATATAAAGGATTGGGTTTTATAGTCGCGGTCATTGCTGCCGGGAAATGACATTTCACTGGATATATCCGCCACAATAAGGGGGTCCCCGTTTTTGAATACAAAACCCGCGATCGAATTAAAGGTATCAATATTGTGATTGTCTCCGATGCTTTCCGGGAGACCGTATGACGCTTTCACCACAAGGGAATCTGTCGCTTCATTATAAAGAATTATGGATGCCTTTTCAACACGTATTGACTGTGCAATAGACTGGATCGTGTTTTTGAGAATGTCCTCTTCCGCTGATGAAGAAGAAATTGACTGGGAAAATTCATAAAGGGCTGTCAATTCATCAATCCTGTTGGTGAGATCGTAATACAGCCGTCTGTTCGCGATAGCGATTGCCGCAGTTTCAGCGAGATAGGTCAGCAGCTTCAGATCCCACTCGTCGAAACCATCCCGGTCTATTGCATTGATTGCTTCCAGGACACCCACTTTTCTATCCATGACCTTCATCGGCACACAGAGGATATGACTGGTATAGAAGTTGTACTTGCTGTCCATTTTATTATAGAAGCGGGGGTCCTGCTGCGCTTCGTTGACAATCAGCGGTTCTCCCGTGGCTGCAACAGTTCCGGCAATCCCGACACCGCAGGGAACCCTGTCACCCTTCATGATGTCGCCTTTTTCACCTACTACCACATTGAAGATGAGATCGTCAGATTTTTCATCGGTAAGGAGCAGGGAAGAGCCTTCCGCCCCGACAAGATCCTTGGTAATATCCATTATTACCGTGAGAAGGTCTGGCAGGTTCATTGTGGAGTTGATTTTCCTGTTGATCAGGCTTATCTTCTGCAGATTTATTGTTTTTCGGCTGATATCGGTTCCTCCTTATGGAATACAGGACACTCAAGAGCTGATTTTCTTCTTCATCCGGTAGAGATCTTCTTTTTTACCAAGTATAACAAGGGTATCGTTCGCGTAAAGCACTTCTGTTGATACAGGATTAAATGTCATTTCCCCGGTATGTTTTTTTATCGCCACAATGATTATCCCGTAATCCTGACGCACATTGCTCTGAATCAGGTTTTTCCCCACGAGATTGGAATGTTCCCTGATCAGGACTTCCTCCATGCCGAGTCCGAGGTTCTTATCCATCTCCATAACCGCGAAGTCAAGGAAATCTCCTACTGCCGGTTTTACCAGCGCCTGGGCCATTCTTTTCCCGCCGATAGCATAGGGAAGGTCCACTCTGTTTGCCCCGGCGCGTTTGAGTTTCAGCAGGGACGATTCGTCTGATGCCCTTGCAAGGATATAAATATCCGGCCGCAGTTCCCGGGCCGTTAGCGATATAAAAACATTATCGGCATCGGAGCGCAGCGCGGTAACAATTCCCTTTGCCTGCATCAGACCCGCGGACATAAGTACATCTTCCAGTGTGGCATCTTTAGGAATGAAAAGCAATCTATCCTTATCCATCTGCTCGACGGCATCAGGATCGTTGTCAATAGCAACAAAGTCAATATCGTTATTCTGCAGTTCCCGGCAGATCAGTTTTCCAATCCGGCCATATCCGCATATAATGTAGTGGTTTTTCAACTTGGAAATTTGTTTCTCCAATTTTTTCCTCCCGAAGGTTTTACTCAGTTCACCTTCTACCAGCACCCGGAAAAGGTTACCGATGGTATACGCGCCTATGGTGATCCAGGTGCCGATAATAATCATGGTAATAATTCTCCCCTCTACTGAAAGGGGTTTCACTTCACCGAATCCCACCGTGCTTATGGTTATTATCGTCATGTAGAGGGAGTCGATAATTGACATGTTTTCAACTTTATGATATCCAATAACACCAAAAGCGATGATTCCCGAGAGAAGAAAGAGGGATATTATCATCCGCCTCATTCCCATCTCCCGCATGGCGGAATCATGTCTGTTCTGTGACGGCGTCCTGTGTCTCAATTTCGTAATCCGGATAAATTGTTTTTAGTCGGGATCATTGTATCCGCATCCGTCATAGGGGCTGAGCGGCTCGTTTCTGTCAAGGTGCGTGACGTCTTCATAATACGGGAAATCCCGGCACATTCTGGGACGGATTTCATAAATTGAGCAAGCAGGCAGATTGTCGCTGTCCCGGGTGAAATGTTTGCACCGGTAATGATAGGGGAGGTCTTCATCCGGTCGCTCAAAGAGAAATGTCAGCATCGGATAAATAATATAAATTTCAGAAAACTTCGGATCAATTGAAGGGCTCCGGAGCCAGTACTCATACGCTTCCCGCAGGAGCTCCGGTGATTCCGCCAGCCGGACATCCTGACAGCAGTGGCCTCTCCTCTTACATCTTCCCATATAATCTCTCGTGTAATAGTATCTTCGGGTAATATTTTTTCAGATCATAAACATGCAGAATATCCATGAAGGCATTGTTTATATCAGAAGTCCCTGCATCGGGAGTATTCTTTATATGAATGTATAATCCCGATATAATATCGGCAGCAGGAACTGAATGTGTTTCATCTTTCAAGAACGAACTTGTTCACAAGAAACTCTGTCTGAAGAGGCGTCAGGTCAAATTTTTGCGCAGCCTGCTCAATTAACATTGATACGTCGGCATCGGGATTGTCCTTGAGCTCAAGGCCGATAAATTTGAATGCATCTTCCATGTGCTTTGCTTCCATGGTAACCCTCCATGTATGTAGTAAGGAAACAAAAGGAATTTACAAGAAGCCGTGAATCAGAGGGCCCTCATGAATTCCGGCCGGAGAACTCCGGTATTTTTTTTCTCAATAACACTGTTGATCAGCGATACAATCTTGTCCTTCTCTTCCGGAAATTTCGCCCTGATGGGCAGATAATTTGACGCATGATTTGAGGCAAAAAAACATGGCCGGTGTACGTCCATATTTTCGACAATAAGCTTCAGTTCCTGCAGCATTCCGAATTTATCGGGCAGCTGGAATTTTCCCTCTTTGTAATCCCTATATAGCTCGGTGTTTGGCAGCAGCATGACCGTGAGGGCTGATGCATAATCCGGAGACATTTCACCGAGGAGCTTTCCGGTGTCAATGGCATGGATTTCGCTCATTTCCGTGCCGCCGATTCCGAGAAGAACTGTCTGGGAGAGGAGGATGCCGGCTTCAATAATCTTTTGTGCTGTCTCCACCTGTTTATGCGGGAATGCGCCTTTCTTGATTTTTTTCAGAAGCTCCCTGTTGCCTGTCTCAATCCCCTGATACAGAATACCGAGCCCTGCATCCCTGAGCTCTTTTAATTCCCTGGGACTTTTCTTCAAAATGGCCTTGGTATTGCCGTATACTCCAATACGTTTCACCGTCGGGCACATCTTGAAGATAAATGACATTATATCAAGTATTGTTTCTGTGGGCAGAATGAGCACGTCTCCGTCCGCGAGAAAAGCCTTTTCGAAGGGTATGCCGTATCCCGACATTTCGACGATATCCTTTTTGACCTGGGCAATATCTTTCAGATAAAACTTCTGTCCCTTGTAGGTGCCGCAGAATGTACACTGGTTATGGGAACATCCTACGGTAACCTGAATTATCATGCTTTTGGCTTCACTTGGGGGCCTTATTACATTACCGACATAATCCATACAGTATCCTCATGTTGTTTTTTTTTCGCCCTCTGGCCAGATAAGCGCGTGGAGCTGAACATTCAGCCTGACTATCAGTCTGTCGTTGATTATCCTGTCTCCAATTTCACCGGCAGACATTCTTGAGAGCACCGGTGAAAAATTTATTATTGTCTCAGGATCAAATGCACCGCGATATTTTTCAAGAAAAATCTTAGAATAATTATAGTCTTCATTATCTGATATTACAAATTTAATTTCATCACCTTTCCCGATGAATTCCAGGTTCTCAATGAGAAAAGAACCATCCTCTCCGCTGGAAGGGGTCTTGACGTCAACAATTTTCCGGACCGCTGAAGGCACCTTCGACAGGGAGATGCTTCCATTTGTTTCAACCTGCACCCTGAAATTTTTATCACAGAGTAATCCCATGAAACCTGAAGTGTTTATCTGCAGCAGCGGCTCGCCCCCGGTTATGGTAATATGATGGAAGGGGGTTGATTTTGTTACAACTTCCATTATTTCGGCATAGGTCATTTCGTTTCCGCCGCTTCGGGCATACTTCGTATCGCAGTAGCTGCAGTCAAGATTGCATCCCGTAAGGCGGATAAATAATGAGGGAAATCCCGCATACAGGGATTCTCCCTGTATGGACCTGAATATTTCGTTGACAATGAGAGTTTTCATGGGTA
Organism: Spirochaetota bacterium; assembly: GCA_029573825.1. Taxonomy (GTDB): domain Bacteria; phylum Spirochaetota; class UBA4802; order UBA4802; family JAGODF01; genus JAKQCH01. Next base: position 6,677 of record JAKQCH010000080.1, read on the forward strand.
GATACGGTACCTTCCGGTTGTAAAACGTTGTGTTTTCTGCCGGTGAGGTAGTACAAACCAGAGGTATATTGGCGTCAATTGTTTTTAATATTGTTTTGTAATAGCTGAAATGGTATCATCGCATGCAATGATGGGATGAAATCACATATATCCAGGTATAATAACGTGCTAATTGGTGATATTGAGCCTGCAAACAGGCTGTTTCTTGCGCCCCTCGCGGGGCTTACCGATTCCCCCTTCAGGCGGATCGCCCGGAAGCATGGGGCGTCACTGGTGTTTACGGAGCTGATCAGCGTAGAGGGAATTGTCCGGAACAACAGCAAAACCATGGAACTCCTCAATTTCACGGAGGAGGAACGTCCCCTTGGAATGCAGATATTCGGGAGCAATCCCGCGCGGATGGGAGAGGCCGCGAAAATCGTCACCGGTCTTGGTCCTGACCTGATTGATATCAATATGGGGTGTTGCGTGCAGAAGGTGTGCGGCAGCGGTTCCGGCGCCGCGCTTTTGCGGGACCCGCTCCAGGTCAATGCTGTCGCGGAGGCCGTGGTGCGAAATACACACCTGCCGGTAACGGCGAAGATCCGCCTCGGCTGGGATGATGACAGCCGCAATTACCGCGATGTGGTGAAATCCCTTGAGGACGCCGGGGTAGTCATGATATCGGTCCACGGACGGACGCGCGCGCAGAAATACACCGGTGCCGCTGACTGGGAGGCGATCAGTGAGATTGCCGCGCTGTCGAAGGTCCCTGTGGTGGGAAACGGGGATATCTCCGATTATGCAGATGCGCTCCGCCGTCTCGAAACAAGCGGCTGCGCGGCGGTGATGATCGGGCGCGGGGCCCTTGGCAACCCCTGGATATTTTCGGGAAGGACCCCTGATATTGAGGAGCTTATCGACCAGATACTTGCGCATTGTGATCTCATGAGCGGGTGGTATGGAGAATACGGCCATGTGCTAATGCGGAAGCACCTTGCGAAATATATTCATGGTAAACGCAATGCCGCCGCGATACGGGGATCCCTGGTGAAAGTGAACACCCGGCAGGATGTGGTCGATATCATGGAAATGCTCAGGGAGGGGGAGGCGCACAGCAGTGGGGCTGACATGCCGGCGGGTGCATGATGAAAAACAATTGACACCGCACCGGTTCCGATGCATGAATACTGCTGTGGGGCGCCCTGAAGGCGCTGAGGCGAACAATAATTACAACATGGCGGGTCGATATGAAAACCGGATACACCATACTGCTGCTTCACGGACCGAACCTGAACCTCCTGGGGACACGGGAACCCGACGTGTATGGAACCAGGACACTGGATGATATTAACAGGGAAGTAACGGCATTGGGAGAGGAGCTCGGGGCCGATATCAAGGCGTTTCAGTCCAATTCCGAAGGCGCCCTGATTGATTGTATTCACGATAACCGCGATGCGTCGGGAATCGTAATCAATCCCGCAGCCTTTACCCATACCTCCGTTGCCCTCATGGACGCAATAAAAGCGGTGGGGATTCCCGCAGTGGAGGTGCACCTCTCCAATATCCATTCGCGCGAGGAGTTCCGGAAAAAATCCTTCATTGCCCCTGTATGCATTGGTCAGATATCGGGATTCGGCGCCTTCTCATACCTTTTAGGGGTCAGAGCCATCGTTGATTATCTGAATAACAGAATCGGGAAATAGGATAATTCGTGCAATAAGAATAAAAGGCCGGAGAATCGAATCCCCGGCCTTTGCTGTGTGCATGGTGTGGGCTTATTTATCGAGGGAAACAATTCCCGGCAGCTTCTTCCCTTCCAGCAGCTCCAGGAACGCCCCGCCGCCGGTGGAAATATAGGTTATCCTGTCCGCGAGACCTGATTGATTGATGGCAGTGACGCTGTCACCGCCGCCGATTATGCTGAGACACGGTGAGTCGGCAATGCCCTGTGCTATGTCGAAGGTGCCTTTTGAGAATGCAGGCATTTCAAAGGCACCCATGGGACCATTCCACACCACAGTCTTCGCGGTGCTGATGACGCTGTTGAACTGCTGTATGGTTTCGGGTCCAATATCGAGCCCCATCATGTTGTCCGGTATCTGGTCTGCGGGTACTATTCTGGTTTCCGCATCGTTGTCAAAAGCTGTGGATGCGACTATATCGACGGGTAGGATAATCTGTACCCCTTTGTCTTTGGCGTTGCCGAGGATTTCCTTTGCGGAATCGATCAGGTCTTCTTCGAGGAGAGAGTTTCCGACGCTGTACCCCTTTGCTTTGAGGAAGGTGAACGCCATGCCGCCCCCGATCAGGAGCGCATCTACCCTGTATAGGATATTCTGCAGCGCGTCAATTTTAGTGGAGACCTTGGCGCCGCCGATCACCGCGATGAGGGGACGTTCCGGTTCGAAGAGCGCCTTTTTAAAATATTCAATTTCATTTTTCAGGAGGAACCCCGCGGCATTTTCCTTTGCATAACGGGTTATGGCCTCATTTGAGGCATGGCCGCGGTGCGCTGTGGCAAAGGCGTCGTTGATGTACACGTCCCCGAGCTCAGAGAGCTTTTTTCCGAAGGCTTCATCATTTTTTTCCTCTTCGGGATAGAAACGGATATTCTCCAGGAGTGCGATGTCTCCCGGCTGCAGGGACGCGGCGGCTTCCTTCGCTCCGTCGCCGATTGGGCTGTCGATAAATTTTACAGTCTTCCCTGTCACTTCAGAAAGCCTCACTGCCACGGGTTTCAGGCTCATTTTATCGACAACCTTCCCCTTGGGCCTTCCAAGATGAGATATGAGAATAACAACAGCCCCTGCATCAAGGCAGTGCCGTATTGTGGGGAGTGTCGCGGTGATTCGGGTGTCATCGGTAATATTCATTTCTTTGTCATAGGGAACGTTGTAGTCAACTCGTATGAGTACTTTTTTCCCCTTGAGATCGAGCTGATCAATATATTTTATGGCCATAAACAACCTCCCGGTAATTGTGTAATGTCGCCGCAGGACCTGCCGTGCAAGGGTATACCCCATGGGGCGATGGCGGTATCCGTTTATATATATCCGTATGAAAAAATGTGATCAGTGGGTGATCGTTAAAAACATCGTAATAGTGGGAAAAGATCGGGTGCGTGTCAAGCGTTTTCCTTCATTTCCTCCATTTCCTTTTTGATTTTTCTGATCACGATGAATTTTGATATGAAAATGGAAATCTCATATAACAGCATAAGCGGTATTGCCAGTATTGCCATGCTGAGGGGATCGGGGGGGGTGATAAAAGCCGCAGCGATCCAGATGAGTACTATCGCGTGTTTCCGTTTTGATATAAGAAATGACGGTGAAACGATTCCGATCTTGGTGAGGACAAGCATGATAATGGGGAGTTCACAAACAACCCCCATTGACAGGCTCAGGAGCACAAAAAAGTTCAGGTATTCTGTTGCGTTGTTGGTGATATTCATTCCTGCGGGAGCAAACCCGAGAAGGGTGGTGATTGCCATGGGAATGAAGATATATGTTATTGCAATGCCTCCGTAAAAGAGAAGGATTGCCGCCACAAGTGTTATACGGAGAAACATCCTGTCGCCCTTTTCCACCGCAGGGAAGATGTATTTCCATATCTGGTATACAATCAGGGGGAGGCTCAGCAGCAGCCCGCATAGAACGGCTGCCTTGATGCGCAGGGTAACTCCCTC
>JAKQCH010000107.1 GCA_029573825.1 Spirochaetota bacterium
TACCCCCTGCAATTAAAGAAAGATTTCACCTTTCAGATACACGACTGCCTTCCCCGCGATGTGTACCCTTTCTCCCGCATCCTCGCATGAAAGTTCCCCTCCCCGCCGTGAAAGCTGTCGTGCGGAAAGTTTTCGTTTCCCAAGACGTGCCGACCAGTAGGGGATGAGCGTACAATGCGAGGAGCCGGAAAACATTGCATGGTCTCGGTCCAGAGATGAGTATCAACAAAAAAACATGTGATTCGATCAGCTCAATTTTCGGCACCGGAATTGTCAAATGCTGTGAAAAGTGCAAACCCCCTTGAACGGGGGTTTGCAAAAATCCATAACGCCGGATAACCGGGCTGTCGCAACTCTTCAGTTTTTTTAAAGCGGCTTCACCGGAACACAAATATCGACAATACACTTCCTTTCCGGATGCTCTTCCGGATCGTTAATGTAAAGCTCGTAGGGAAGACGGTCATCAGGCTGATACCCGCTTCCCGGAAGCCATTCGCCATATACCGCATCCCATGCAGCCTCATATTCATCGGTGGCAAGTTCGAACCGGGCCACGGCATATTTCCCGCCGGAAATTTTCATCGTTCCGATCTCACCGTCAGATGTAGTGCCATCAGGTACAGTAATACAGATGCTTATCCTCAGCTTTTCCTCCGCGGTAATATCGGGATTATCGTGATATACCGCTATAAACTTTGTTTCAGGAAAACGTAAAAGGTCCCTTGGGCCTGCCCACCGGCAGATCCTGTTGAAAAGGTCTTCAAATAAATCCCCGTCCCCCTTATAGGGTCCGATGTGCCTGATATAGGCAACAGTGTGCTCCGGCATTTCTTTTACAGAAACAGTATAGTGTGGTGCGAGCATAGCGCTCCTCCTTAATGGATTATTGAAATTGTTATAATCAGTATAGAGCGCCGCAACCATAATGTCTTTCCCCATCTTGCTATCCGTTGTGCAGAAATTGCTCTCCGGTGTGCAGGCTTTGCTGTATCCATTTTCATTCTGCTCCCGCCACGCCCGCGGGCTGACACCAAAATACTCCCTGAACGCCCTTGCGAATGCCGATGAATTTGAAAACCCGCAATCATAGGCAATCCTGGTGACAGGTTCCTCCGTGTTCACAAGAAGAAGAGACGCTGCTTTTTCAAGACGCAGCCGCTGAATAAATTTGAATAGCGATTCTCCCATGACTGCCCTGAAAATGCGGTGGAAATGGTACGGTGAAAAATGCGCGACTCCCGCCAGTTCTTCAAGAGAAAGAACCTTATCGAGATTAATTTCGATATAATCGATCACCCTGTTTATCCGGGAAAGGTATTCCCGTCTTAAAGAATTCCGAATGCTGCTCCCCCCGGTTTTATTCATAGTACTCCCGTTGTTCACTGAAATATTGTTCTCCTCTTTCTACACTACTACACAGATGTTTCAAGCAGTTATTTTCCAGAAGCTTTTTTTCATGATAGCTACCATAAAAATATCTTCGGTTGAGAAAAACAGTTGCGCCCGCACCCCGTGAGCAGTTATAACATCCGTCCCGGTGAAAAATTATATATAAAATAAACAATATCAATTCGCATATCAACGCCAGCCAGTGCTGCGGTATTGCAATTGAGACAGGTTTTATGTATTATATATACAAAGCAGTGACCGGGTTACGGCAAATGGAGTTTGAATGGCAATGAACACTATCATACGGAATATACTTATACTTGCGGCAATTGCTGGAGCAGGGCTTTTCATAACAGAAGAGAGGTCTGAATCCCGGACCCGGAGCAACCGTGAAAAGAGGATGTACTGCGACCAGCACTGCAGAGATTACTACTGGCGCTGCAGGATGCGTGCCGAAAGAGCGGAAGGGAAGAAAAGAGAACGCATTGAAATTATCTGCGCCAATCAT
>JAKQCH010000116.1 GCA_029573825.1 Spirochaetota bacterium
CCAAGGATGTTAAATCCTATTCGAGAGGTTCTCGCTGAAAAGGTAAGTGATCCATCATCTTCAGATGTTGAGATATTATTTGCGGTATCATCAGAAAAAGCCCATAAGGGACTTTCCGGATTGAGAACAGCAGAATCATTATAAACAGCATCGAGTTTGACAAATCCATATAGCTGGGCCTGCCACTCGGTCCCCTGGTAAATCATGATTTTTTCCGGTGCATTTTCCGCCCCTCTGAGGGTGTCTGCGAAGCCGAAGCTCACGACTGCTGCCAGAAGGAATACGAAACATAATCCTTTGCGCATGAGTAACTCCTTTCATTACAATTAATTGTGAAGGGCGACCCCCTCCCATTGTGACGGTACATCAATATGTAAAAAACCGCCGGTATATGTATTTCCCGGCGGTTTTTATGATGTTCTACATTAAATTCTTTTAAAGCATTTGTCAATATGTTCTGAATCAGGTTTTTCTGAAAAAAATGATACCGCCGCGGTAAGCACAAAAGATACCGGCAGCGATACGAACATCGGATCAACGAGTCCAACTGCTTTACCGAATAGTGCTGGTTTTCCGAAAAGCGCCATTGAAAGGCCGATGACTGATGCTTCTGAGGAATGAACAAGGAGTATCCAGAAAAAAGCTGTGGTAAATCCCCCAATCATTCCCGCAATTGCTCCGGTTTTCGTTATCCTCCTGAAATACAATGCCCCGATGTATGCCGGTAGAAAACTTCCCGCGCAGAGACCAAAGAAAATCGCGGTACCCTGAGCGATTACTGCTTCACCTTTGACATAGACTTTCGGAAGTATATAGGCGAGGAGGACACTGATAAGAATTGTGATTCCAATTCCAATTTTGCTTATATAGACGCTGCGTTCTCCCGTCTCGGATTTTTCCTTGACTATCTGTTCATAAAAATCTCGTCCCACCGCTGTTCCCATGGCATGAAACTGGGAACTGAGGGTCGACATTGCGGCGGCAAGGAGGCTCAGCATGAAGAGGAGGCCGAACCATTTCGGCATTGCCTGTTTTATAAACTGCGGAATTACTGTCGCGACGCTTCCTCCCGCTGCGACAATGGAAATTGAACCGTTTCTTGTTGAGACGTGGTCCCTTCCGTGATGAAGGTCTATCTCGTCATTGATCTGCGCTGCGGGAAACTGTGCACGGATGCGTTCCAGGTTGTCCGGTGTTACCTTCACGATCTTTTTGCCGGGACATACTTCCATGATAGCGCCGGATATCTGGCAGAATTCAATGTTGTTTACATTTCTTGAAAAGAAAACATTGGAAAGAGAACCTGAAACAAATGCTACTCCTGTCATCATGAAAATGAAAATACCCCCCACAAGGATTGCACGGTTAAGCTCCCGGTTGCTTTTAACTGTCATAAAGCGCACCACAAGCTGCGGCTGGGCGAGTACTCCAATACCGACACCCATGACTATTGTCGATACAAGGACCCACCAGAATTCGGACCCGAATGCCGGCATGGAGGTCCATCCGGTATGTCCTTTGGCGGCAAGAGGAGGCGGCACCGGCATCGCGGTAAGGGCGCTGTGAGCAGTGGTAACGCCTCCCAGGGTATAGTATGTGTATATGAGGAGAACAAGCATCCCCACAAACATGATGGTTCCCTGGAACGCGTCAGTGTACATAACGCCTTTCAGGCCTCCCATGATCACGTATACCGCGATGATCAGGGTGAAAAAGAAAAGCGCAGTCGTGTAGTCAATGCTGAACTGGTGCTCAATAAACTTAGCGGCACCTATCAGCACAACACCGGCATAAAGGGGCATAAAGAGGAAAATAATAACACCTGCGAACTTCTGCACAAACGTTGACTGAAAACGTCTCCCTAAAAATTCCGGGAACGTGTGTGCCTGCAGGTGGTATCCCATCACACGTGTCCGTTTGCCGAAAAATACAAAGGCAATGAAAATACCCACAAATATGTTAAGCACTGTTAGCCAGAGAACACCCATCCCGAATACACTGGCAGCTCCGCCGAAACCCACGATGGCGGATGTGCTGATGAATGTGGCGCCGTAGGAAAGTGCCATTATGTAGGGGTGGATATCGCGGCCTGCCACGAGATAATCTGATGCGCCATGGGTTTTCCGGTAGCCAAGATAACCCAGGAATGAAATTATCAGCAGATATAGAACAACAAGTGCTACTGTCATGCCGGCCTCCTAAAGCTGTTTTTCAATATTGATTTCATCTTCAACCCAGTGTTCCTGCTCCGGGTCTTTTTCCGTTTCGCCGTCACTGTTCCACTTGAGAATTCCGTACACGACACATAGAAGTGAGCTTGCGATGCAGAGCATATATGCACTGAAAACCCATCCGTCACCAAGTCCGAACATGGGAACCTCCTGATAGACAATTTATTTAATCCGCCGCAATGGCGGAGCGGGACATCGTGTCTGATATAAAAGACCGGAAACACATTATCGACGAATAGAAGCGTACCGTATTTGCGGTGAAACACAAATTTGACAGTACTATGCATTATCTGCCGGTAATTTTCATATAAAAAGTGAATGGGGTATTATATAAATGGTAAATATTATATATATATATTTAATGCGTAAAAGTCACGAAAACAACCATAATATTTAATCATCACTGCTATTATTAGATAGACGAATTGATATCGTCAAGAATAAAATAACGAAAATGTGTTATTTTTGAAGAATTTCTCTTAACGCCATTTCCAGTTCAGGGTGGCTGAATTTGAATCCGTCATCCATGATTTTTTTGGGAATAACCCGCTGTCCCCTGAGGATGTTGTTTGCGAATTCTCCGAGCGCGATTTTGATCGCAAACTCCGGTGCAGGAAGGATTGAGGGGCGGTGCATGATTTTCGCCAGTGTTTTTGTCAGGGTATAATTGGTGACAGGAATCGGCGAACAGAGATTTACGGGTCCCTGTAATGAGGGATTGTGAAAAATATGTTTTATCCCCCCTGTCAGGTCTTTGCTGTGGACCCAGGAGAACCACTGAGTTCCTTTTCCCAGCTTTCCTCCGATAAACAGTTTAAAAAGCGGAATCATTGCACCCAGAACACCGCCGGACTTGCCGAGTACAATGCCGAAACGGGTAACCACGACACGGGCGCCTTTTTCCTGTGCGCGAAGCGCCTCTTTTTCCCAGTCCTGGCAT
>JAKQCH010000120.1 GCA_029573825.1 Spirochaetota bacterium
ATTTCACAAGGCTGCCCTCACCGATGCTTCAGGTAATGTGACAGGGCTCATAGGTGCGATACTTGATATCACAGACCGGAAAAAGGCGGAGGAGAAACTCAGGGCTGCTGAAGATATGTACCGGAACATTTTCATGAACTCGCAGATAGGGCTGTTCCGGTCCGAGGTGGATACAGGTGTGATCGTTGACGCCAATGATGCCTTTGCCGTATTCGCGGGGTTCAGTGACAGGGCTTCTCTGCTGGAAGCTTCCTTCAATATCACGGAACGATATATCGACCCCCTTGAACGGCATAAAATGATTGCCGCCTTAAGGGAACATGGTGAGGTCCATAACTTTGAAGCACGTTTTAAAAGAAATGACGACACGGTAATCTGGATAAGGTTTTCTGCGAAGCTTGTGAAAGACAAAGGCTGGATAGAAGGAGTCGCAGAAGACATCACGGACTGGAAACGCGCAGATGATGTGCTGCGCGAAAGCGAAGAACGGTACCGTCTGTTGTTCCAATACTCGCCTTTGGGGATTTATGTCGCTGACAGGGACGGAAATATCCTGGATGCCAATGAGCGCCTGCTGGCAATTCTCGGTTCACCGTCAATCGAGGCGACAAAAAAAATCAATGTGTTAACGCTTCCGGTTTTGCTTGCGAACGGGTATTCCGATGCATTCAGAAGATGCGTCGATTCAAATACAATACTATCAATGGAATTCAGCTATACTTCGCTGTGGGGTAAAACAACTTTTGCGTCAAATTATCTTGTACCCGTTGCGGATGCTTCCGGGAAGGTTGTCAAGGTGTTTACGCTCATTGAAGATATTACTATACGGAAACAGAATGAAGAGAGGATCAGGTCCCTGCTCGATGAAAAGGATTTGCTCCTTAAAGAGACCCATCACCGCATCAAAAATAATATGAATGTGGTATACAGCCTGCTGCAATTACAGGCAAATGCGGTGAATGATGGGGCCGCGAAAGGGGTGCTCGATGACGCAGCCGGGCGTGTGCAGAGCATGGCGGTACTCTATGATAAACTATACCGTTCAGATATTCAGCACGAGTTGAGCATGAAGGATTTCCTGCCTTCTCTTATTGAAGAAATTCTCGCTGTTAACCCCGGGGCGGTGCCGGTAAAAACTGATATAAGGATCGATGATATTGTTGTAAGCGCAAAGATTCTTTCCTCCCTCGGAATACTTATCAATGAATTAATTACCAATTCCATGAAATATGCCTTTAAAGACATGTCAGTTGGAATGATATGCGTATCTGCCGCGAAGAAAGACAACGAGATCACAATTACGTACCGTGATAACGGGGTCGGCCTGCCTGAGACAGTATCGCTGGAAGCATCAACAGGTTTCGGCATGCAGCTTATCAGCATGCTGGTCCGTCAGATAAAGGGGACCGTCGAAATTACAAGAGATCATGGAACGGGATTTGTAATAAGGTTCTCATAGTGCAGTAATGAAGGTGACGGAATCAGGGCCTTTTTTACTTCCCTTCAGTTTTTATTATATGTTTTACATGAGTTCTTTCAGATCAACAGGTATCATGAATGCCGGTTTTCACAATTTTGACTTGAACTGTTTCAAGGATGGGAATATGATATTTTAGCATCATCGAAAAGATACCCTGCGGCAGGAAGAGCCGGGAAGGTCCAGGGACGATAGAT
>JAKQCH010000143.1 GCA_029573825.1 Spirochaetota bacterium
AGAATTAATTGAAGACCTTTTTGATGTTATCAGTGAAGGCGCAATGAAAGGTGAAAGGGTCCCCATGGGGAAATTCGGTAAAATATTCATCAAAATGAAACCGGCCACAAAAGCACGGATGGGGAGAAACCCGATCACCGGTGAAGAAATAAAGATCGCCGCGAAAAAAGCCACAAAGGTTCCGAAGTTCACTTTTAGTAAAAGTTATAAGGAGCAGGCGCTCACGGCAAAAATAAAAAAGTAAATTTTTTTTATGGATGCTGCAGATACGGCAGTATGCAGACTGAGCATGGACTTAATTAAAAAGAACGGAGAGGGAATGATTGCGATTGTTCCCTCTCCGTTTTGAAAGGACATCTTATTTTGCGGAGGCCACAGCCTTGTACGCTAAGAGATCTGTGTAAATTTCATCTTTCAGAGGATTGCGCCGCTTTTTAATTATAGTATACAGCTGATAAATAAATACTCCAACGTTTGCCGCCAGCGCGAGACTGCTTACAGTCCACAGTGCGGCGGTGCTGTGAGATGATTTTACCGCGAACATTGAAGTATCAACAAAAGCCGGAAAACACATGACAAACATCATCCAGAACGCAAGGGTGTGTGCCCTGTGCTGCAGCCATGCGCCTTTCCTTATAAAGAATGCCGGGATGGTGCAGGATATGAGGAGGGCCGCTCCCGCGTAAAATGCGTGGTCGGAAACACAGTTATACACATAGGCGAAGTTCCACAGGTCGTACGCGATAATCCAGAACCACAACATGTCGGGCCACAGCATATCCTTATGTTTGTCCCTTCCGATAAAAATTCCCATCCACCCGCAGATCGTAACAATATTCAGGATGCCGGCGATTCCGTTCATAATGTTCCATGGGCCGCCTATTATCATAACGCCGTCAACGAGACCGTTGAAGCTGTAGCACTGAAAGTCGCGGATCACGGCTTCCATGATGTTGATTGCAAGAATAAGCGGCGGAAACATCAGAAAATATTTATTTTCCGCGGCGCCTTTAATATACCGCAATGCCATAAAGCCAAGACAACCTGCAAGGGATGAATACACCTTTGCCCAGTGGAACCAGGTCCCGACACTGGAGCCTTCTCCCGCGGTGTATTGCCAGACCGCGAAGGGCAGCACGACGGGAAGCACAACAAAAAAGAATACCGCAGACCATTTACTCCGTCGTGACAACTCATTTAGAAAAATCAATCCTCCGAGAACGGCGAACCACATTAATGCAGAATGCCATGGTATTGGTTCAAATAAAAACATGCTGTGCACCTCCGTCGTATGGTTCAGTGTGAGAACAGTTTTTTCATGTTAAAAGTATTTCATCTCAAAGTTGATAATTTCATCGAACCGGTTTTTGTACACGGTATCAGTCTTTTCCTTTCCGGCAAATGTACGGACATCAAGAAAATCCCGGGCGCTGTTGTTCTTTGATGATTTTTTTGAATTCATGGTTGTTTCCTCCGTTTTATGTGTTTTATAGTTTTTCAACTTACTACAGTATTCAATGTAGCAGGGGTGCGGATATTTTCAGTGCACGGGAGGAATGATTAATACATCACAAAGATTGTGAGGGAGGTCAAAGACAGGATTTCGGAAAGGATCTGCCGGGATAATCCGGAGCAATGATCTGAGGCAGGGAGGCCCGTAAAGGTGTTAAATATGGGATCATCACAATTCCGTATTGAGGTCGATAAATAATTGACATTTAGTAGTCGCGATTATACTATCATGAAAAAATCCGGAGGCTTTCAATGAAAAAATTTCTGGCACTTGTTGTATCTCTGGTCTTTGGCGTCGCGTTCCTTGGCACATCGGGAGGGACCGCACAGACGGCACCGGAGCAGAGTAAGGTAAAAAAAGTTGAACAGGACAAAAAAATCAATGCCAAACAAATTCGTATTCACAAACAAAAGAAGATGCTGAAACGCAAGGGGAAAGCGCCAGTTGCGTAGTCATGCAGCATTGTATTCTGGGATGAAAATCCGGTGCTGATAAATGTCGAGCAGACACGCACGGGTTTTTCTCTCAGGATAGACGGAGATCACTGGAATGCCGACCCCTGCGAGTTCAGGTTTCCTGAAAAAGTATGGTCGGCTTTCTCCTGTAAAGATGAGCTTATTAATGAACTTGCATACGTTACAACTATGGCTACTCCCCTTATGCTCAGGCATGATCGGGTAATATACAACAGACCAGAACCGCGATTTCTCAATCTCTACAACGAGAGTTTTCTGAAAACGATACCGAACCTCGTGGAAGACATTCCCTGTGAGAGTACCACAGAAATAGAACAATTCTTTAGATCGATCAGGCGTGAATTTAAAGACGGGGCGCGGCGTGAAAATTCTTATTGCCCGGTAAAAAAAACCGGCAGGGAGGTGGTTATTCCCTTCAGTTTCGGGAAGGACAGCCTGCTGAGTCTGGGGACCCTTATGACCCTCGGATATGAACCTGTTCCCGTAGTTATTGACGAGCGGGTGCTTCCCAGGGCTTTTTCAGAAAAGCAGAAACTTATAAAACAGCTGAGAAAGGCGACCGGGATTAATTGCCATATTGTTACAAATGAAATACAGCTTCTTTCAGATTTTGAAATATTAGAGACACCCGCAACACGTATGTACCAGGTGCAGGTATATTTCATTTACCTTCTGGCCATGCTGCCGTTCTGTGAGTATTATGGCGCTGATACAATAATATTGAACAATGAATATGTGAATACCCTTGCTATGATGCATCGTGAGGGAGCATTACATCCCTACCGGTATATGCAGAGCCGGGAAGCAACGGAATCATTACGAAAAATGGCAGAGGAATATACCGATGGCGCGGTCACAGTAGCAAATCTTATTGGCGGTCTTGGAAACTTTTCAATCAATCAAATGCTCCATGAAACATTTCCCGGTCCCGGAAAACTTCGGCTGAGCTGTCATATTGAAATTGTTAAATACCGTCGTTGGTGTCATGAATGCCACCGATGTGCTCAGTCCTTTCTTTTCCTCAAGGCCCTGGGGCACAATACGGGAGACCGTTTTTTTAAAAAAAACATGCTCGAAGTACATAACAGGAATTACTTCAATGCTTTTGATACCTTTCATCATCATGATAAATACAGAGCATTCAATGGGCTGGAAGAAAGGCTTGCATTAGCCATGCTGCAGAGAAAGGCTGACAGTTCACCTCTTGTAAGAATCGCTGCAGAGATGTTTCCTCCGATTTCCGATTCCGGGATTATGACTGTAATGAAGCAGGTATTCAGTGTACAGGATCACCGCGAGTCTGGAACGATCGAAGAGGCCGCCGATAACTATTACAAAAATCTTATGGATCATTTTATTTCAGAAGCTCCGAAGCGTTTCAGAATACTCTGAGATATCCCTGTTTACAGGGAAAGGGGGAAAGGGGTTTTCCCTTTCCCCCGGACCGTCAGAGGTCATTGAAAATTGTTTTTCAATATTGTACTATTTTTCAAGCTCTCTCCGCCGCAGCTCCTTCCTGTCGGCTTTGCCTACGGGAGTGAGGGGGAGGTCTTCCAGGAATTCAACCTCCCGGGGTACTTTATATGCGGTCAGGTTTTCCCTGCAGAAAGAGAGCACCTCTTCTACCGTCATTGTCTCGCCGGGTTTCAGTACCAGGGTCAGCTTTACCGCTTCGCCGCGTTTCTCATCCGGTACGCCGAAGGCGCAGGCGCGGAGGACTTTCGGGTGCGTGTACATGAGCTCGTCGATATCCCGGGGATATACATTGAAACCGCTGGAGATGACCATGTCCTTTTTGCGGTCAACAATGAACACATGGCCGTCACTGTCAATGTAGCCGATATCTCCTGTGTAGAACCACCCGTCACGGATTGCCTGTGCCGTTTCCTCCGGCTTGTTCCAGTATTCAGACATGATGCTGGGGCCCCTTGCGATTATTTCTCCAGGCTCTCCGGTGGGCATCTCTTTTGTGCCGGTATCTATATCGACAATCTTGAGATCGTTGTCCGGCATGGGGAGGCCGACGCCTCCGGGTTTGCGCAGGGTTTTAAGGGGATTGACCGTCAGCACATTTGAGCTTTCCGACATCCCGTATCCTTCAGTGATGATAGCGCCTGATAGCTCTTCGAACGTTTTAAGCGCTTCGAGCGCGAGGGGTGCGGACCCGGAGATCATACCCTTGATGGAGCGGATTTTGGATTTTGAAATGTCAGGGTGCTGGTTGAGCCCGATAATCATCGTGGGGACCGCCGCAAAGAAATTGGGTTCATGCATGTTGACCGCGGCGAGGATGTTGTCGGTCGTGGGCTGCGGAACAAGGACGATAGAGCCCCCTGCAACAAGGTTTATGTTAACATTGGTGTTGAATCCGTAGATATGATACAGCGGAATTGCCGCAAGACTTCTGAAAATTTCTTTTTTGTCCATGACCGTGGCGAGCCAGTAATTTTCCTGATAGGCTAATGCCAGGATATTTCTGTTGTGCAGCACGCAGGCTTTGGAAACACCGGTAGTGCCGCCGGTGTACTGTAGCATGGCGATGTCGTCGGTATACACTTTGATGTCGGGCTCAGCGCTGTTCCCGGAAGCAATTATTTCATCAAAGTCATATATGTCGTTGTGTTTTTCGATCTCAGCAGCCATTGCCTTGACCTGAAAGGTGATCAGCTGTTTCATTGGCGTTTTCCCTTCTTTCAGGACTGCAATTGCGGAATTTGCCAGGAGTGCCATCACGATCATGATTTCGGCACCGCTGTCTTCGAGGTAGTGCGCGACCTCTGGGGCAGGCGCCAGGGGATTGACCGGCACGACTATCGCCCCGATTTTGAAGCATGCCTGAAGGGCAATGACGTATTGCGGAACGTTGGGGATCATAAAGGCCACACGGTCGCCTTTTTTTACTCCCATTTCCATGAGCCCGTTGGCAAGTCTGCATGCTTTTTCATTGCACTCGCGGTAGGTAATAGTAATGTCGTTGAGGATCAGGTACTCCCGTTCGGGATTTGTTTTTACGTGGTGACTGAAAAGGTCCTTGAGCGCAAGGGGCGGATACAGGATTGAGTGGGGAACACCCTTGTCGTATAATTCAAACCATGTTTTTTCCAAAATAATACCTCCAGAAATAATTAGATGTGATAATTGCGAATTGTTGATTATTGTGTGTACATGTGTATAAGTAAAGAACAAATTTATACTAAAAATTGTTTATTTATAAATGACACCAGTGGATAGTCGTTGTATGAAAGGATTGTGTGTAATGCAGTATGTTCGATGTCAGGATGTGAAGATAAAGAAAGCGAAGTGGCTGCAGCGTAATACCAGTACTATCTCACATTGAATATTCCGAGAAAATCTTTCCAGCAGGCTCCGGAGAACCCGGTTTCAGAAACCGTGCTGTTCCCATGTCTCCAGCCGAAGATATATTTCAGATTCGTGAAATAGGTCTTGCCGGCATTCATACGCAGATCAAATCCCCGCTTGCACCTCTCCAGCCGTTTCCCTCTGGAGTTATAGATAATGAAGCGAACACGGTAAAATCCTGGACGTGCCTGGAGTGCAATGTAGGAATCACTCTTGTTCATTACCGCTACTTTTCTGTTGTTAAAGTGAATTTGAATAACATCGCTGGTGGAAATGAGGGCGTCATATCGTGCCACATACAGCATGCTCTTCCCGGCCCCGGGACGGACAATTCTGGGAGATAGACTGCACTGATATAAAAGGA
>JAKQCH010000180.1 GCA_029573825.1 Spirochaetota bacterium
GATCCTTAACCAGAGGTAACCATGGCAATTCCAAAAATCACCGGCGATCATGCGAATAATGTAATAGGAGCAAATTCCTATTTCACAGGAAAATTCATTATAAACGGATCTCTGCGAATAGACGGCCATTTTGAAGGCAAATACCTTCAGGCGGACCAGCTATATATCGGCCCCACGGGTAAAATCCGAACAAACATAAACGCGATGTCAGTGATCGTTGAGGGTCTTGTTCTCGGCAATATCAACGCCTCAAGCCGGGTACTTCTCATGCCAACGGCAAAAATATTGGGCGATATCAAGACACCGGAACTCATAATACAGAACGGTGTAATACTTGAAGGCCGCTGCACCATATCAAACGACCTGAAATCCTCGGCGAAGGACCTCCTCGAAGTTGAGTATGATAAGAACAAAATAATCCCTGAGGAATTTCTTGAAAGATGAGAACGTCCGGATAGGCATAACCCTCGGTGACCCCGCAGGCATAGGCCCGGAAATCAGCGTAAAAGCGCTTCAGGAAATACAGGGCACCGGAATTCTGCCGGTGCTCATCGCCAGAAAAGAGGTCCTCCGGGAATGGTTTCCCGAATTTCTGCAGCGCTCCAGAATCGCAGAAACGGAAGAGCAGCTTCAAAAACTCCTCGCGTCTCATGACAGCGCCGTTATTATTTACGACGTACCCCTTACCCTCCCGATTCCAACTCCGGGAAACGGAACGGTATATACCGGATCTGAATCCAGGGCATATATTGACATCGCTGTTTCACTCTGGAAACACGGTTTTATTGATGCCATCGTCACCGGACCGGTGAGCAAAGGACTCATTGAGAAATCCGGCTGTCCCTTTACGGGACATACGGAATATATAGCAGATAAAATCAACGAACGGGACCCTTTCATGCTCATGTATTCCGATGAGTACCGGGTACTGTTAGCCACCACGCACCTGCCCCTTGCGTCAGTTGTGCCGGCACTCAGCGCGGACCGTCTCCTGGCAACTATTGAAACGGGATACCGCGCAATCAGCGCAATCGATGGAAAGCCGGGGAAGCTCGTTATAACCGGGCTTGACCCGCACTGCGGCGACGATGGGGCGATCGGGAACTTCGATAGACACATTACGGCGGAAGCCGTTGCCCGGGCTAAGCGGAAAGGCATAGACATCACAGGGCCCCTCTCAGCGGACACCCTTTTTATGCCGGATATATGGCGTCAGTACAGCCTTGCCATTGTTCATTACCATGATCAGGGGCTTATACCGTTTAAAATGCTTGCCTTCGATAATGGAGTAAATATCACCCTGGGGCTTTCTGTGATCAGAACATCGGTTGATCACGGAACTGCGTTCGATATTGCGGGAAAAAATGCAGCCCGTCACTCAAGCATGGTGGCCGCACTGAAATCAGCACAGAAATTGTTTCAGAACCGGAATAATTAACACTGCGGCATTTTCAAAATAGGGATGCTATATTCCTTCAGTGCCACCTGGTACCGGAATATTCAGTTCCTTCCTGACTTTCTGTGCAAGATTTTTCAGTATTGCATCCCTGGAAGTGCCTTCACTCCGGATAAACACCACGTCCACCGGCTTGTCCCTGTCAGTTATCTTCACCATCGCCTCAATATAGCCGCTTTTTGTTTCATACTTCACCTCCCCCTTCGTTTCATCGGAAATTGTAAACACGTCTTTTCCGGAAGAATATTTATACACCGTAATAACCGCATTATAGCGGGGAGGGGCTGATGGCAGGGGAAATTCTTTCCCGATAAAGGACTCCATTTCCGGCTGTGTTATAAGTATTTCATCAGCTTCAGGAACAACAACGCTAAACCGATATGGCCCCTGGAGAGAAAATCTGCAGGACAAAAGAACTCCCGCTGTTATTCCAATTATCATCAATACTGTTCGCTTCTTCATGAAATGACCTTTTT
>JAKQCH010000192.1 GCA_029573825.1 Spirochaetota bacterium
GTCCGATCCGCCTTTTTGAGTTCGCTGACCACCTCTTCAATGAAGCGTTTGAACTCTCTGACTTTGGAGAAGTTCTTTTTGATAAACTTCTGAGCCTTCAGAATGGTTTGGATGGCGCTGGAAAACTGATCGCTGTTGGTCAGCAGATATTCGACTTTTTCGATGTAGTTGCTTTCCGTGACCTTGCCGCCATAGCTCAGTAAGGTTTGCTTTTGATCTGCGACTGTCGGGAACAGGGATTCAAATCCATCAACCGTATCACCCACCGTTGTTAGTGCGCCAATGAAATGATCGGCCATGTGTCTGATGCTGTCTGCCAGATCAAAGTCGTTGGTGTTCCAGTCGACTTTGCGCCCAGCATGGGATTCGATTTCCAGATCCATCAACAGCTGGACCGCCTGATTTTTCTGGGCGGCAGTCAGCGTGGCGGTAATGGATTTAAACGATGCAGACTTAAACTTGGTGGCATTGGTAAATGCTTCCTGAATGCCGCTCTGCTCATGGGAGAACCAAGTATCCCCATTGTATTTTACCGACAGGCGACCGGCACGCAGGAGCGCGGCTAAGGTTGAAACGATAGTTCCGAACGAATAGCCCCATGGTGCGCCGGAAAGGTCTGATTCGAGTGTGCGGCCATCAACGTAGCGGCTCTTGATCTTGGCATTGATCTCTTCAACCACCTTCAGATGATCGCCGGTAAAGTTGCCGTGGCTGTCGAAGAATTTGAAATCGTCACCGGAAAAGAGACGATTCAAACCTTCCTTGCGACTGCTGAAAATCTTGGTGACCAGACTTTCGGATAGGCCGGAGGCCAGACGCTTGGTGTAAATGTTTTTGATCAGCTTGCGCTGCAGTTCACTGATGGTGCCCTTAAAGCTGTCTGCGTTGAGAAAGTGCTCATCAAACATGTAGATCAGCGAGGCATTGCGATACGCCTTTTCGATTTTGACCCGGAGTTCCTTTTCCTTTTCCTCCCGAATGATCGAAAAGTCCCTGATGATCAACCGCTTGGCTGGATCTGACTCATCGGAATATTTATCTTCCATGTATGAGTAGCGGCTTACTTCACCAATCAATTTGTCAATCAGCGAAAACTCCCTGTTGTCCGGCACCATCGTGATGAGGTCTTTCTGGTACTGTGTATCCATCTTGAGGCTCTCAATAAAGTCCTGCCGGTTCTCGCTGATATTGAACAGACTGTAGACAGTCAGTTTCAGCTGCTTGCTGCCCGGACCTGTCAGCTCGTCATCCTGATCAGAAAGGACACTGAATTTAAAGCTGTCCATGCCATCGGTGAAAGTTGCTACTGGAGTAAACAGCTTGTAGTTCTTAATGCAGTTGATCAGAGATCGTTTTTTGCTGAAAAGCTCGACATCAAAGTCCTTCATCTCCTCAAGGAGTTTGCCTTCAAGGTCAGATGTAATTTTGTAGTTATTATTTGAAAGCAGAAGTACCTTGGCTTCAAGCAGCAATGCAAGCGCATCTTCAATAACCGGTTTGACATTGTAGTACGTGGTAATATCCGGGATGTAGCTCTTGGTAATGTTTTCCACGGTCGATAATACTACTTCTGAATCTGATAACAAATGAATAGTCTTCATCAGCTTTTCACCATCGATGGTGCTGTTGCGCTTGTCCAAAATCTTTTTTGCTGTATCGTATTTGTTTACCAGCTCGGGTGGAGGGGTGGTTTGCGCTTCGGTGCAGATAGCATAACCCGGGGTAAAGCTGTTGATCTCATATTCTTTCAATTGCTTCCTAAGTACGTCAAAAGTTGTAATTATCATTCCACGGGCAGCAATCTGAGTGGCCACCAGCGCATTAGAACTGAATAAAAACTTCTGCAGAATATCAAACTGGTATTTGTGGAATGGGTAGTAGGTCGCGAATACTTCCGCATTTTCTGTCTTGGTAGGGAAAGATGACTTCAGGTTTGTCGCATCAGATACAAGACCTTCGTTTTTCTTGTAGTAATCAATGAGCTGCTTGTAACCAGCATCTGTCTTATGGAGAAGTCTTGACCGGATAATAACATCCACCTCGGTTGATTCAATATGAATCTTGGTCTTGAAACGGTCGGTTACCTTTGTCAGCTGACTACGATTTACATTGGCATTATTGATGACATCATCGAGTTTTTCCTGAGCAATGGCAATGGTCCACACTTTATTACTGATACTCGAAAGGGCCTCGCTGATACCCTCCAGATCAAGCAGTGTAAATTTTTTCTGACTGATGGCCTCGCTGGCCTCATCAAAAACAAAAACAAGCGTTTCATCAGGATAAGATTCCAGGTACTTCTCGAGTTCTGTTTTAAATTTACTCGCCGAGAAATCCTCAATTGCATTTTCATATAATCGTTTGGTATCATCATATTCCGCATCTGACAGTTCTTCTAACTGGCAAATAGCTCTTCGCATATATTTTGCAGTCTCTCTCTGAGAAACCGCCTGCCATTCTGTACCAGATAATTTTTTTACAATTTTATTGAATTGCTCATATTTACCATCAATGAAAAGGTCAAATTCAAAATAACCGTATAAACCATCTTTAAAACCAAGGTTTTTCAACAGGTTTGTAAAAAGAGTAAAAGCTAACCCTTTATCTGTGTTCTGCTTGGCCACATCGAGAAACACGACTCTGCTGTTGATAGCTTCGAGGTTGCGTATTGAATTCTCAATAAGGCTTTCGTCAGAAACACCTTTCAGTCGTGGGATGAAGCGCTCCCGTGCAGGCGTCCCATTGATGATCGGATTGTCGATTATGTATCCCAGCATCTTACCGAAATACGATTTACCGGAACCGTAAAACCCAGACAACCAGACACCCGTTTCTTTTATATTAGAGGTAAACTGGTTGGTGAAATTGTACAGGTGCCGGCCAATTCCCTCGGTCACGATATAGGATTCAATTTCCTGCTGGATTTCCAGTTCAGAGCGATCCTCAAGGTCAATGACATTTTTAATATCTTCCTGAAGATCCAGTGTCAGAATTTCGTTTATTTTTGACATATATAGCCCCTTATTTCACCAACGTGCAGCGATACTTCGATGCAGGTTTGAAGTTCAAAAAGTAAATGTTGTCGTCCTCTATTTTTGACGGGTAAAAAATAACCAGAGGATGAGGCAGGTTCATGACGGCCTTATGCTCCATGATATTAACATTTTCGATCCCTGTACCGAAGAGACAGCCGGTTCTTATAAGAAATGGAATCTTGTCGTTCCGGCATGCGTTCTCAATTTCATCGATAATCAGATCAAAAAGATCCTGCGCTGGATCATCTGAATGAAAAATCAGGTGAGGAGTATTCTTGTAATCGTTATAATACTCGCTGAAGGAATCCCAGCCGTCCTTATCAATGAATTGAACCAGCAATTTGCTGATATCAATAAATGCTGCGCTATCCGTGTAAAGTTCTTTGGCCTTCTCAATATATTGCTGCTCTTCGTTCGGCGGGTAAGAGAACAGTATACTGTTCCCCCCATTTGCCTGACGTCGCAGCTGATCCTGGTTTTCGATGTAAAACTTAAGATCGGTATACTTTTGCTGGTGATCATTTATATAAGGCATCGCAAATTCCTTTATAGCTATGGATTAGTTCGATGTTCAAAGCGACACCGTTAAAATTCATATTGAAAAAGCCTTTAATAGAGAGCTTTTTTAGCCGATTCTGAAGATCCTCTGACGGTATAAAGCTGATGTTCAGGAATTCGTTCTTCAGGATATTACTTACACCTGGAGAGAATACTTTTGTGAAGTAAAGAAAGAGCACCAACGCTTCTGAAGAAGGCCGCATGTGCCTGAAGGTTTTTATACGACCTGAGCTTACGAAATTTAGTTTTGTCATTAAACTCAAGTATTTTGTAGCTAATCTATATATGGTAGTATCTGACCAAAGCGGATTACCTGCTTTGTCTTTGATTTCTTTAATGAATGGAATTATATCGTCTTGTGAAATGGAAACACGTCCGGAGAAATACACTTTTAAAAAGACATTAACGGATATCTCTTTAAAAAGTTTGTTCATGAGTGCCAAATGCCAGAAAAAAGCAAAATTCTGATCTTCGTTTGTGGTTTTGTGCCTGAATATTTCCTTTATCAATTGTGCGTGTTCATCACATTTGAATATTAAAAGTGATTTTCTAACTGCCCATAGTACCTTTGTCGTTGTTTTTTCTGTTCGAACTCCTAATACATTCTTTGAATATGCCAAGTCTGTTTCATTACTATTTTTATCATCACCTTCAGCCAGCATTTTGTATAATGTTGTTATATCACTTATTCCAGCAATATCTTTTAATGTTGTGTTGTATTTTTCTATAGCTTTATCTTTTCTATTCATATTCTTTATTGCTTAAAGAGAACCGTGGAAAGCGTGAATCCGTTTCAGGTAATTTTCTATTATTTCTTTCTTTACACATGTGTCTTCATAATGCATGTATTCCCCCAAGTATTTTGCAGAACTTTCTTTATCTGTAGTACGGCATTGTTTCACCATTTCACTCCACAATACATATGAAATATTCACTATACTAAACCCTTGAATCTCCTGTCAATAATGTATTTCATTCCACGGTAAAAGATCGACCACCAGGGTCTACCTTCAAATAATTCCCGATTCTGTCAGTTTACAAAAACTGTCCCCTGTGATACAATCAGCCCATACCGCATACGGAAACAGGAGGCCGCAATGAACAATTACATGATACCGCCAGATGAACTGAAAGAAATGCTGAACCGTGCCCTTCACAATCCCAACCTCAGGAAAAGCTTCTCGGTATACACCATTCCCCCGCACACCGAAAAAGGGATACTTGTTTCCGATCCGGACATGGACCTTGAACGGTTCGTGAACGAGTTCGTTAACAACGATCAACTGCTCGAGGAAATGCAGGTCGTCAAGAAGGACCGGCGCATGCGCGGCTATTTCCGCTACAAGGTGGTTCAGTATGTCAGGGAACTGAAGACCTGGTGCTACACCTACGACATCAACGAATACCCCTACACCCGCGGCCCAGGCCCCATGGTATTCATTTACGGTTCCCTGAAACGGGGCCATTACAATCACACACGGTTCAATTTCCATACACGCACATGGTACTGGGGAGAAGCGGTACTCACCGGAGCGGCCCTGTATAACCTCGGGACATATCCATGCCTTGTGATGACCGGCAACCAGGAGGATACGGTGCGCGGCGAGCTGTACGAATACCTCGACGATAGCTGCCGTAACATGATACATGAAATGGAATTCGGCGCCGGATACCGGATTTACGACGTGGAGGTGGAAGGGGAACATGCGGAAACATACGTATTCAATTCGGTTCCCGAAGGCGCCCGTATCGTGGAGGGAGGCGTATGGAAACAGCCGGGGGTTGATACAGCGGCGTTTCCCGGCCTGCAGAGGCGGCGTCCACCGCACGTGCCGCCTCACCGGAATTTCCGCACCATCTCCTGTACGGCCAAATTTGAACTGCCGTAGCTCACCACCGCAACGTCCATTGCCGCGTGCCGATACAAGGACAGGGCCCGTTCCATGGCGTCCAGAATCCACCCCTCGTCATTGCCGAATACGCCCCCGCCCAGGAGCGTCAGATACAGGGTGCTGTTGCCGGTATTATTTGCATTAATAATACCTCCACATATCGTCGCCTCGTATGAAGCTTCGAGGACAAGCCGGGCAAACCGCGCCCATAGTTCCTTTTCGCAGTGCGAATACGCCACGGGAAGCGCCGAGCAATATGCCTGGGACACCGTATGGGAGCATCCCCCCACGGTAACCTGTGTGTTCCACTGCATGCCGATACGGAGAAGCTTCCGCAAATCGTCAACTTCATCTGGACCTGATGCCTTAAGCCGTTCATCAATTTCACTGAGGCCCTCTTCCGTGGCAAGGGCGTATCCGTTTTTCATTTCCCAAAGCCTGGTGCCGTTGTTATTCAGCGCCCGGCCTATATCGGCGAGGCAATTGATCTGGTTCTCTGCGCTCTGTCCGGTACCACCGTTCACCGGGGCGAAGTAGTTCCTGAATATCGTCCCTGCTCCTGCGGCAATAGCGCATGAGGGCCCCTGTGTGTGATCATGTTCGTATATCCCCACCCCTTCCTCTGGAGTAACATTCGGGGACACCATCTCAAGGAGGTTGAACTGCGACGCCACCTGAAACATCGCTCCCGTATTCGAAACATCACGGTGAAGGGACTGCACGTCACCCACCACCTCCCGGAGACGAAGCTGTCCCTCCGGCTGTTTCATGGAACGGGTACGTTCCCGCAGATCGCCGAGAGAAGGGGTTTCCAGCACACCGCAGATATATCGCTTTCCGTTCACACGGGAGGTCATCATATCACCCTCGACGGAAATGTTCTCCCGTACCTGGCCGGGCGATTCTTCTTCAAAGCCCATAAGTGTTTCAAACCACATAGCTGTGACCTCAATTATTCAGCCATTATTGACTTAATTAACGTAACAAAATCATCCGCATCCACAAGCATTTCGTTGATCTCGTTATCATTAAACTCAGGGAAGTCTTCATAATCACTATCCATTCTTTTATTGAAGGCGCGTGTAACGATCTTCGAATATCTACTGTCAACTCTCTTCGTTTTCACATAATTCCTGTTAAACCACCCTATGAGCTGCCCATGCTTACCACTTGAGAACCCGTCCTTAAGGGCCAGGGCGGACAAAGCGTAAAACATACAATAATAAATTCGATTAACCGCAGCAGCATACATGTTGTTTTCAAATAGTAGAACAGCTTCGTTTCGGGTTTCATGGGATCGGGTAATCCTGTGGCGGATTAGTTCAACACGGTCATCAGAGGACAGGGTCATACAGCAATGCCTGTTTCGAAAGCGGTTTCAATAAACGGCTGCTTCCCTTTAATTGTTCGAAGCTCCGGCTCGGAAATAATATGAGTATCAATGATGATATCGTATCGTATATTCAATTCTGCAAGGACATCACGAATACGATCACGTTCCTCCCAGTTGATTGAACGAGAAATCACCACAAGCACATCATAGTCAGAGTATTCCCGGGCATTTCCCTCAATACGGGAGCCAAAGAGTATGACCTTCTGAATAAGATCATCAAAATTATGCACAAGTTCGGACTTGATTTCATCTAACAGTTGTATTGGTTCCATGTGGCCTGTACCGTGTATCATTAATACTTTATAATTTACAATATATTACAAACACAAAACAGGAATGTCAAATACATTATCAGTCCTCTATCAACAACACTGTATGTAAGAACCCTGATCACTTCACCACATACCATTGCACGTCGCCATGGCGGGACCAGCTTTTACCATTTACTTTGCGTATCACGTCAAAATCCGGTGATTCTCCATTACCACGAAGCCCGGGATACAATCTCACCGCGGCCCTGTCTCCCGATTGGAGATCGTGATGCCCGTCTGATATAAACACTTCGCATCCCAGCACCGGCAGCGCGTTGAGAAGCCAGGCCCCGGAACACCTCCCCCCGCCGAAACCGCCTCCGTAGCGCACCTGGATAATGTGGCTGAACACGCCCCCTGAGGGAATCACCTTCTCTCCGCAAAAAGCCTCGTTCTCACCTATAACATACACCAGGGGCCGCCTGAAGCTGCCCAGGTTTTCCGATGCTACTTCGACTTCAAGAAACAGCACCTGACCTTTCATTACCGTGTTATCCGGGGTCTTGACGATATCCCTGTGGAGAGGTAAATCAACAGGCGGGAGCTCTTCACGGCGGGTCACCGTGATCGTGGTCCGTTCATCCTGATACAATACCGGCCCGTCCGGAAAGTGCAGGTTATCATGGGGCCCGTAGTCGGTGTAGATGAAGATATCGGGATATTCCGGTTCTTCTCCTGATGCGGGGAACCTGGCATTAATAGCGGGATGCAGAAACATCAGGGCCCTGAAGTCCGTTCCCGCGGAGGGATACCATGCGATGCGCGGATCAGTTTCAAAGGAATCGATATATTCTCTGAACCTGCCATTCGTGTTTCCATTAAGATCATTCAGCAAAGCTTTCGACATGATAACACCCCCCTTTAGTTTTGTATTTACAATAGATAGTACTGTTCTATTTTCACCTTTTCTCCGTTATGCACCCTGCCTGTCAATCAGCGGTGGCAACATGTTCAAGAAACATACAATATGAAGGTGTAAGATATTCCTTTCCCGCCAGCAGATGATTCAAATAATCCCTTGTGGGCTTCAGATCGTTGCATATCATTTCAGGAGCAGCGATGTATACGACAGCAGATATCATTTCCGTATTGGCAAGTAATTGTATCTCCTTCCTGTCGTAATGGGCAGGATATCCTTCATACCCGTCAAGAACATCAATATCGGCCCATGTTACCCGATACACCGCTCCCTGCACCTCCCCGCCCGGGTCCCGTACGATGTTGGCGTAACCCGAATTCCCATCCCGTGCTTTCTTGTTGAAAACCAGCCGCCATCCCCTGAGTATCCCCGGCATGGATTCCGGAATGTATCCCACTCTTTCCAGCATACGGTAAGTGTCCATATTTGAACCAAACGCGAAGTAGTGCAGCATATCGGTATCACCCATTTTATTCACATTCCATTATAATTTCTGAGTGTACTATCCAATCACAAGCACCTTATCATCCACCTCGATTCCCAGCTTCTTAAGCCCCATTGCATAGAGTTCCATTTGTCCCTGGTATTTCTCCTTTAACGAATCTCTGTCCGCCTTCGCCGGGTCCATGATCACCTTGTAGTCCGCGAGCACCCATTTACCGCCTTCACGAAAAAGCAGGTCAATGATGCCGTGGACCACCCCTTCCTCATGCCTGAACACCAGGGGAAGTTCACGGTACACACGTTCAGCCGAAAGGGAACGTTGATATACCGGGTTATCCATGATTGCAGTAACGATCCTCATGACCTGATCAACAGGCACATTGAGCCCCTCCCGTTCAAGGAGCAGTGTTCCATATCGTTCAATTTCATCTGGTTTCATGCGGTCCGCGACTTCGAGAAGGCGGTGCACCAGTGTACCCAGGGCGGGAGCGTCAAGACGCCGGTCCAGAATCACTGTCTCCATGTCAGCCCCTGAGAACTCCACATCGAGACCGGTACCTTCTGCCGCGCGGTACTGTGACGGGTTGATAATCGAAAACACCGGCGAAGCACCCTGCTCCCGTGCGCGTTCAAGACCTTCCCGCCACGACATCATGTTCTTTTTAAGTTTTGTGTTTATTTCCGGCACAATATTCGGGTAATACGTAGAAGGCACCGCGAAATCCTCATCGTGTATCGTTATCTTCACCTCCTCAACCGCATCGCCACGAAGGCTTTCGTAATAGGGATAAATGAACCGTTCTTCCATGGAACCCTTTTTCAGTTCACCTTCAAAACGATTGATGACCAGATATTCCTCTGCCCTGGTAGCCGCCACATAACGCAGCCGTTCCTCCTCGGCCATTTCCCGCTCATAGGTATGCTCCCGCGCGTCACAATACGCGAGAAGCTGGAGAGCGCTGTGCTGTAAATATATTTTTCCTTCATTCACCAGAGTTGTTGCCCTGTTGAACTTCCGGTTCGCCGCATCCGCGATATAAATAACTTTGTTCTGAAGCCCCTTCGCCTTGTGTATCGTCATGATCTGCACCGCGTCCCGTTCACCGGGAGCCGGCGTCAGGTCACCCATCTCGGTCCCGTTCGCAACAGCAATCCGCAGCTCATTCACCGCTGACTCAAGAGATCCGCCGCCGCATCGTCGTATGAATTCCAGGGCCTTCATGAGGTTCAGTGTCTTTTCACGGCCCATGTAGCCCGGAGCAAGGCCCGTGAGAACACCGGTCTCATCATAGAGACGCTGTACAATAGATTCAGCTCGTTCATTTCTTGACATAAAGTGAAGCTCTTTAAGTATCTGCAGCCCCTTTCCCACTGGTGTTTCAGAATCATCGGTAAAAATACTCAATTTGTGATCTTTAAAATATTCCCATAATTCTTTGTCGGAATATCCGAAAAAAGGCCCTTTCAGCGCCCCATACAGCAATATCCTGTCAGTGGGATCAACCACCGCTTCAAGAACTGTCAGGAGATGACACACTTCATACCGGCCGAAGTAGCTGGTACTTCCGGACAATTCGCATGGCACATCCGCTGCTTCAAACACATCAAGAAGATGGTTCGCGGCCTTTTTGTCCCGCACAAGAATTGTTACATCGTTCCACCGGGAAAACAGAGTACTGTAATTATCACGCACCCACATACACGCAGTTCTGGATTGATTGACCCGAAGGTCATCAACACCGATTTCCCCGTCATCTGCTGTTTCAGATGTCACCGCAATGACCCGCCTGGATCGGGAATCATCACATCGTTCTCCCGTAGGTTCAAGCGACTCAAATCGGGGGATATATTCACTCTCACCCGTCATTGTCCCTGAAAAGTGCGTGTTCACAAAGTCCAGAATTTTACTGTTGCTGCGGAAGTTCGCGGTCAGTGACACGGTGTTATCGCTTCCAATCTTATCAAGAGCAGCCATAAAAGAACGCACATCTGCCCTCCGGAAGTTATAGATTGCCTGCTTCATGTCACCGATAATAAAGAGCTTTCCCTTCTCCAGTTCCACATCCTGCCATCGCGGGGCGCTGTCACCGGCTTT
>JAKQCH010000219.1 GCA_029573825.1 Spirochaetota bacterium
TTAAAAAAATACCAATATTTTTAATTATTAATTAAATTTTTGTTTGATTCACGAACCATTGCCCTGTATTATTTATTTGTACGAACTATGATACGGAGCAGCGGATGAAGATCGGTTCGATTTTAAAAAAAATTCGCCATGAGAAGCGTTATACGCTTCAGGAAGTTGCGCAGCGGCTTGGTATTACCGCGAGCCATCTTTCCCAGATTGAAAATGACAAGATTTCACCGTCGCTGCATTCCCTTGAGGAATTGCTGAAGCTCTATGCTGTGAAAATTTCTGACTTTTTCCGGCAGGCGGAGCAGCTCGATTATATTCTTGTCAGGAGGGGCGATACAGAAACCTTTACCGACGAAAGGCGTGGTCTTAACCTGACGCTCCTTGCGTCGAAGCTCCAGAACAATGTGCTGGAAACATACATCGTCGGGATGCGTCCTGGCGCCGTGCTGGAAACGACGCGCCTGGGGCGGGAAATCAATGGAGAGCGGATTGCCTGGGTTGTCGAGGGGAGCCTCGCGCTTATCCTTGATGAAAAGGAATATGTGTTCGGTAAAGGGGATTCTGTAAATTTTAAGGCCGATATTTCGTGCAGCATGCACAATGGATCTGATTCCGCATCACGGATACTCATATCCGGAACTCCTCCTGTATTATGGTAATCTGTACATGGAGGACGATATGAATCTCGATGTGAAGAGACTCATTCTTGCAATTGTGGCGATGGTTATTTTTGTTGCAATATTTATAATTACATCAGGTGATTAAATTTATTGTGGTTTCAATGGTGCACAGGTTGCCGTTTCAGCCGTCCGCCTGAAAATACACATACTAAAAAATAGGATTAAACGCTATGAGTTTCAAGAAATCACTCAGTAGACTGGTTGTGCTGTGTTGTACAATCGCAGTTGTGTTCTGCTGCGTTCCGCTTCTTGCGGAGGTAGGGGCTGCACCGCATGGACATGTGGCCGAATCGGCTGCCCATGCCGGAGCGGATCACGGCGCTTCGACAGCGGTACATCATGCGCCGCATCTTGATGGACAGAACCTTTCGCTTCTCTGGGCAATTCCCTTCGTGGGAATTCTGCTCTCCATTGCTCTCTTCCCCCTGTTGCTGCCCCGTTTCTGGCACCATCATTACGGGAAAGTGTCTCTTTTCTGGGGGTTATCGTTCCTGATAGCATTCAGTGTGAACTTCGGATTGAACATGAGCGTCTTTTATACCGTTGAAGTATTTCTGCTTGAATATTTCCCTTTTATTATGCTGCTTCTTGCTCTTTTTACTGTGTCCGGGGGCATCCGACTCAAGGGCGACCTCGCCGGGACACCGGTAGTCAATACTGTAATTATACTACTCGGAACTGTTCTCGCAAGCTGGATGGGGACAACAGGGGCTGCCATGCTTCTGATCCGCCCGCTTCTGCGTGCAAACGCATGGCGGCGTCACAAGGTACATGTAGTGGTATTCTTTATTTTTCTTGTGGCAAATATCGGAGGATCGCTGACTCCTCTTGGGGACCCGCCGCTGTTTTTAGGTTTCCTGAAGGGGGTGAGTTTCTTCTGGACTACGACACATGTATTCGCTGAAATGCTGACCGCATCCATTATTCTTCTGGTGCTGTTTTTTGCCCTTGACACCTACTATTACGGGAAGGAGGAGAATGTTCCGGTAGCAAGCGGAACGAAGGAAAAGCTTTCCCTTGAGGGCAAGGCGAACCTGATTCTTATACCCTGTGTTGTGGTGTCGGTGCTTGTCTCGAGCCTTGATTTTGGGAATGCTTTTACTCTGCATCATGTTACCATGAAAACGGCTTCCCTCCTGCAGATAGTGTTGCTTCTGGCAATTACCATCGTTTCAATGGTTATTACAAAAAAGGAAGTCAGGAAAGGGAACGAGTTCACCTGGGAGCCAATTATTGAAGTGGCAAAACTCTTCGCGACTATTTTTATCACCATGGTACCACCTATTGCTATGTTGAAAGCGGGTGTGGCGGGGCCTCTGGGTGTAATTATCAGTAAAGTGGTGGATCCCTCGGGAAATTTTATCAACGCAAACTTCTTCTGGGCGACTGGAATGCTGTCAAGTTTCCTGGATAATGCTCCCACCTATGTGGTGTTCTTTGAGACCGCGGGAGGCAACGCCGCGAGCCTCATGACGCAATATGCGGATACTCTCATCGCGATAAGCTGCGG
>JAKQCH010000240.1 GCA_029573825.1 Spirochaetota bacterium
GCGATAAAGCAGGCAACCTGCACAGCCAGAATATAAGTAATATCATTCCGGGAAATCTGCTCATCGCTGAAAATTTCACTGGTGTAGGATACAATCTCCTGCCGGATGTCTCTTGACATAAGGGAATAAATAAAGGTGTAGTACAATATCCCCCCGTTAAAAAGGAGATGCACCACTACCATCCCTAATGAGAATAGCCGGGGGATAGACTCAGTGAAGGGGAGCGACATCCCGCCGTCCGCCATAAACTGCACGGGAAGGCTGTAAAAATATGTGATGGCGAAGAACGCGTTCACGAAAAGGTACCATGCATAGAACACAACTTTAAATTTCTCCCTGATTTTTCCCGGGTAATAAATCAGCGTGACCGCCCCTGCGGTGGGACCGGCCCCCAGCAATACGAGAAATACCAGGGTCCCGGCACTGAATTCGCTTCCCTTAACAAGAAGCAGAAACCAGTAACTCAGTGTGACGGAGAAGATGACCTTTTCGTTGATTACCTTTATTACCTGTTTCAGGAAGATCGCGATAAATAGAAATCCCAGCACAAAACCGAAGGAAAGCAGGGGCTTCATGATATATGAGGAATGGCTGATGTTTGTTTCACGGACATGGGAGATCACTGCATACGACATCATCACCCCCATGTAGGCGAGCATTCCGAAGAATGTTATAAAGGCCCATTTCGGCGGGCGTGTCCGCACAATGCTGAGGCACTGGACTATGATGCCGCTGAAATATGCCAGCGCCGGGGTGACCGGGCCCCCTTCCAGGAATATATTGTTCTGCATATTTCGCCTGTCCGCATTAGAAATATACTGATCAGTTGTTGACTCTATCATAGAGTATTGAATAATTATTGCAACGATTTTCCGTATTTTATATTGATGATAAAATACCGTGCGCGGTATGATTGTATTGAGTGGTATTTCTGCAATTCTGTTAAGGAACCTGAATAATGAAACGAATATGCGTGTTCTGCGGATCAAGCCCCGGTAATAATCCTGAATATCGGGAGGCTGCCCGTACCCTCGGCAGAATACTTGCCGGGCGGAACATTGAACTGGTGTTCGGCGGTGGGCGCGTGGGGCTTATGAATGAAATCGCGAATACGGTCCTCGGCACCGGTGGCAGGGTCACGGGGGTGATTCCGCAGTCCCTTGTGGACAGGGAAGTGGCTCATACCGGCATTTCCGAACTCAGGGTTACCGGGTCCATGCATGAGCGGAAGGCCCTCATGGCGGAGCTTTCCGATGGGTTCATCGCGCTGCCCGGCGGCATCGGCACCTTTGAAGAATTCATGGAAATCATCACCTGGGGACAGCTGGGTTTTCACCGGAAGCCCTGCGGACTCCTTAATACCCTCGGGTTTTACGACGGCCTTCTTGAGTTTCTTGATCATGCAGTCCGTGAAGGTTTTCTTCACGATGCCAACAGGGACTCAATACTGGTGTCGGAGTCTCCTGAAGAGCTCCTTGATTTATTCACAGCATATATCCCTCCTTCGGTTGATAAGGCGGAAAAGGCCCTTGGGGAGCTTGACAACTGATTCTTTGTAAATGGTTACCCGTGTTATTTCCTCCCTTCATTTCGCATCGGCGATACGGTAAACATCGCCGCCCGCATAGAAGGATTAACAGCGAAAAGGAATCATCACTTTCGGTATTCGTAGCATACAAGATGAAAACTAATGGCCTTCACAGCAATTTAAAAACGGGACAGTCTTTCCTCAATAATATGCAGTCCCTCAAGCATCAGTTCATCACGGGACATCTTTTTCCTGTGCAGTGATTGTGCTGCATGCCCGTGATGCGCTCCTTCCCCTTTTAATGTGTCAGGATGGATTGCCCATACCACAGCATGGTCTTTTTCAAATACCCATTCGATTTTGTCATTTCTCTTAAGATGCATCTTTTCCCTGATTGCAGGGGGTATGGTTGTTTGAAATGTGTCAGTTAATTTCGATTTCATGTGACACCTCCTTTTCAATTATAATACAGGGAATTCAGGGAAAAATCAACTCCGGTGGAAGGTTGTAGTATAACCGGAAATTAGTGTGGAGGGATATTGTTTTTAAAAATTTACAAAAAAAAACGGAGTGTCATCACCCCGCTTTTTTAAAATCCTTCTGTGTCCCCGGCAGGACTCGAACCTGCGATCTCCAGGATCGGAGCCTGGCATTCTATCCAACTGAACTACGGAGACAGTATTATGCGCCCCTTTCGGACGGGGTGCATATAAAACAAATATTGCCCGGCATGGGTTTTTTCTCAAGTAATTTATTTAGCCGTTGATATTTTTTCGAAATTGTCCGGCGGGAAACATTCTGTGTGATTATGCGATTTCTTCAACCTTCCCCGGCACCACATAATGAATCTTCGGATGCGCTGACTGCTTCTGCCGTTTCAGGTGGGTGCCATAAAAAATGGTACCCGCAAAATTCAAGAAAGAATTGCAGCATTCCATGTTTCGATAAAATAATATTGATATCTCTTGATAATGTTTTAAATGTTGACACCTGTGTTTTACATATATATATGAAATATGGGTACTACTAAATAAAAAAGAATCGAATGATGGACCTTCAGAAACAGATAGATTACTGGCATAAGGGGTCGTTGTCAGATATTGAAACGGCCGGGATACTGATTGAAAAAAGGAAATATACTGAAGGCATGTTTTTCTGTCATCTGGCTATTGAAAAAATACTCAAGGCTGTTTTTGTTAAGATGCAGTCTGAATTTGCTCCGAAGAGCCATAATCTTTTTATGCTCTCTGAAAAATCTGGAATATCATTGCAAGATGACATGGAATATTTTTTCGGTATACTGATGAAATATTAGATACAGGGAAGATATCCAGAGTCTTCCCCTGGTGGACATTCCGAAGCTCAGATATACCAATTTCTTAAAAAAACGAAAGAGGCGCAGAAATGGTTAGAGAAGATGCTGTAAAACTTGCACGGGAATATATTGCATCATTGTCTGATCACGGCTTAAAGATTACCAGGGCTATATTATTCGGCAGTTACGCAAGAGGCGACAATAACGATAATAGCGATATTGATCTGTTGCTTGTATCACCTGAATTTGATAGAGACATGGACCGTTATTACGGATTATTATGGAAAATGACAAAAATTGGTGATTATAAAATTGAGCCTATTCCAGTAGGTGAGGAATATTTCAAACAGGATTCTGGATCTCCGATTATTGAAAGTGCGAAACATGAAGGGTATGAGCTGAAGATAGCCTGATAATCCATCACTTCCCGGAAGTATTTCAGGCTGTGATCCTGGCACAAATAAATGCCTCATACAACATCAACAACCTCCCCCGGCACCACATAATGAATCTTCGGATGCGCTGACTGCTTCTGCTGTTTCATTCAGGGCCTCACCGTTCCCCAGAATTTTTATCTGCACTTGCTGCCTCCCATTGAACTTTC
>JAKQCH010000245.1 GCA_029573825.1 Spirochaetota bacterium
AAGCGTTTCATTCGCCTTTGTCGGTGATAATTACATGCTTCGTTCATTGCCCTATGATACCATAAAGCAGTATATTGTGAAAGTAACCCGTGGAGAAAAAGTCCAGGTGCTCATGATGCCAAGAGTAAAACGGCATGAGACTTATAAAAATATTTCCGGGAAATGGAGCCTTGTGCAGACCGGTGCCGGGGAACAGGGATATATTCCCCTCAATCTTCTTCTGCAGAGTCCTCCCCGAAAGCACAATTCCGGCGGGGCGTCACTTTATCACAGAAATCTCGGAGCTGATACCCGGGGTTCCATGCATGAATACCGGACGGAGAAATGCACGCTGCAAAGGGTCCAGGATTATGGCGAAAGCGGAGCACTGCGGACCCTTGCGGTTAATGCCGACGCGCTCAATGTACGGGAAACTCCTTCTCAGCAGTCTGCGACTGTAGGCACCCTGCGGTACGGTGACGAGGTGGAGGTCCTGGAGTACAGCGAGAATGAGGAGTATATTGACGGCAATTACGCGAAGTGGGCGCGGGTACGCCTTCGTTACCTTGAGGGATGGGTGTTTTCACATTACCTTGTGGACCCGAAGGAGATTGTGCGCCGTGACGATAGCGGGAGAAACGAGAGCAATCCCCGTGATAGTTTTACATATCTGAAGGCCGGGGAGACCCGTTATGTGAAATCTGACATACTCCGTGTCCGTGATGCCCCATCCTCCGAGGGGACGGTGCTTTTCAGTGTTCCTCACAGGGAGTCAGTGAGAATTATATCGGTCAATGACGAGGTTTCCACCATTGGAGGTGACAAATCCAAATGGGTGGAGATACAGTACGAGGATTACGAGGGCTGGGTATTCGGGCATTTTCTGAGCGTCAGCAGCGACACGGCGATGCAGGGGGACGATATCGACAAGATGTTTATATTCCCCTTTAATAATACTGATGTTCCCATCACAAGCGATTACGGGTGGCGGATGCTGAAGGGCAGAAAAAGCCTCCATACCGGTATTGACCTCGGTGCGAGCTGTCAGACGCCGATTCTCGCAGCGGCGGACGGCGAGGTGATGCTGGTGAAGGAGGACCCGCGGAACTGCACGTCCTGCGGGTATGGCAATTACATCATCCTGAAACACCGCAACGGCTACCGGACGATATATGCGCACCTCACAAAAATCAAGGTCGAAATGAACCAGCGCATGACGGCGGGACAGGTCATAGGGACCGTGGGGAATACCGGACACTCCTACGGGTGTCATCTGCATTTTGAGGTACGCGCCGGTGAAGAACATGTTGACCCGAAAACGTACATACATCCGTAAGTGGACCGCTGTCCGCGTCATACCGTGGCGGATTCATTCTGCAGTATTCCGTGATAATTATCATGAGCTCGATTGTGTTATAATGGACCGGGAGAAGAGGCTATGAAAAAAATAATTCCTTTGCTGGTAATGTCACTGACGCTGTGCGGGTTGTGCCGTTCCGGGTATGCCAATGAACAGCAGCTCATCCGCGCTGCACAGGCAGGCAATCTCAGGCAGGTGCAGGGATTCCTTGGACAGGGTTTCACCCAGGAGATAACAGATGCTTCAGGCCGGAACCTGCTGATGATATCCGCCCTCTACGGCAGAATCAATCTCCTTGAATTTTTTATCGGGAACCGCGCCAATGCCGGCAAACAGGACAACAAAGGGAACAATGTACTTCACGTAATTGCTGAGCGCCCGAACCGGAACACCGCAAAGCTGATACCGAAGCTGATCAGGGCGGGATCAATCCTCACAACGAAGAACTACGACGGGCACACCCCGGCGGGTATTGCGATAATAAAAAACAATGCCTACGCGTTTACTGCATTTCTTGAATCGGGGCTCGATATAAATGCCCGTGAAATGAACATGCCCCTTGTGATGTTCGCGTACAGTAAACGCAGGGCGAATTTTGTGACGGCCCTCGTCGGGAAGGGCGCTGATCTTTCCGGTCGCGACAGTGAGGGTAATACCTTTCTCCACAGCGCCGCAGGCAGTAATGATATTTCTTTCACGGGGAAGCTTATTTCGGGTAATGCCGATATCAATGCGGTAAACAATGCGGGGAAAACGCCCCTGATGACCGCGATCGAGGGGAATGCCTCCCGTACCGCGGTATTCCTCATAGACAAAGGCGCCGATGTGAACCGGAAGGACCGCCAGGGACAGACTGTGGTGCATTTTTTAGCGGGAATGCAGGGGGGCCATGCCCTCATCGGCAAACTCCCTGCGGGGGGCCTGGAAATTGACAGCAGGGACAATTCCGGCCGGACGCCGCTTTCCATCGCGGTCTCGAAGGACCGCTGGGATAATGTTGAATACCTCGCGAAGAAGGGCGCCAATGTTGAAGCGGCTGATCCTTCTGGAAGCACAGTATTATTGCGTGCTGCGGAAAAAGGAAGTTACTCAACTGTCTCCTCACTCATAGATCTCGGAGCGGATGTCAACAGAAAGAATAACGCAGGGACAACATGCGCCCATATCCTCGCGAAAAGCGGTAACCGGAACGCGGTGAATGCTCTTAAAAAGCTCCTCGAGAAAAATGCACGGATCAATGAACGGGACAACGACGGAAGGACTCCCGGAGGTTTTGCCATCGATGCGGGGAACGGGACCTCTTTCAAACTGCTTCTTGAAGGTGGGATGGACCCGAACATAATGGAATTCAACAGGGTACCCCTCGTCATGTACGGATACCAGAAAAGGGGAAGCTCCGTGGCGGCACTGATCGCCGATAAAGGTGCGGACCTGAAAAAGACCGATAACCTCGGAAACACCATTCTCCACAATGCTGCGGAGAAAAATGATTTCAACTTTACGAAGTATATTCTTGAAAAAAACGTCAATATTAATGCGAAGAATGAGGCGGGGAAGACACCCCTTATGGCGGCAATTGATAAAGGAGGCACCCGTGTCGCGGTAGAGCTGATCGATAAAGGCGCGCACCTCGATGTGAAGGACAATAACGGCAGCAATATTTTCCACTATCTGGCAGGGATGAAGGGGGCTTCCGGTCTCCTCGCCTCCATTACAAAGAAAGGTGTGAATTCCGGCATCAATGAAAAGGACGATCAGGGCCGGACACCGCTTTCCGTCGCGGTCCATGAAAACCAGGCAGGGAACGTGGAATTTTTCCTTTCCAATAATGCCGATGTCCAGGGGAAGGACCATAACGGCAATGACCTTCTTGTTGTTGCAGTGGAAAACCGTTCCCTTCCTGTGGTGCAGATGCTTCTTGGGAAAGGAGCGAAAGCGGACATCAGGGACAGGAATGGGAAGCATGTGCTCCAGATCACCATTGAGAAGAACAGGCATGATATATTTCAGGCGCTTCTTCAGGCCGGAGCGAATGCCAACCTGAAGGATGGAAACGGCCGGACACTGCTGCACCATGCTGCTGACGCTGACCGGACGCAGTTCCTGAAAATTCTTCTGGACAACAACGCGGATGTGAACGCGGCGGATAACGGCGGCGTGACGCCCCTGATGCTTGCCTCCGGAAAGGGGCATACGGGTTCTGCCGCAATGCTCTGCGGGAAGGGCGCCGATGCCAGCAAAAAGGACGAAAAGGGCGAGACTGCCGTATTGAAGGCTGTGAGCGTACCGCGCGAAGGTGGCCTCGGCGCCGTGACGATCCTTGCAAATTCCGGCGCCGATCTGAACGCGGTCAACAATTCCGGCGAGGCGCCGCTGCACCGCGCTATTAAGCAGCAGCATTACCGTATTCTTGAGTTACTGTTGAAAAAGGGAGCGAACGCGAATGTGCAGAACAGCAAGGGGGAAACTGTTCTCATGGAACTTGCCCGAACTGATCCTCCCTCCGGGACAGGAAGCGCACGGAATACAGGTATCCGGAACAACAGGGAAGCGGTGAGGGTAATGACAATTCTCCTGAAGAACGGCGTTGATCCCAACATAATGAATAAATACGGTCATTCGGCGTTGAATCTTGCCCGGGTCAATAAAAACTTTGATATCATAAACACGCTTCTCGCAAACGGTGCTGACGTGAACCTGCAGGACCGTTATGGCAATACTGTTCTGAAAAAGACGGTGATGGACTATATCGGGGATTACCGGATGGTGGACAGGACGAAAACCGACATGCAGAAAATGATCACTCTTTTCCTGGGACGCGGCGCGAATATCAACGACGTTGACAAGTTCGGCCGCACTGCGCTTAGTCACGCGGTGAAAGAAATGAACAGCCGCAACCGGGTGAAGGTTCTTGATGTGATACCGTTCCTCATCAGTAAGGGGGCCCGCACCGATTTGCGGGACCGCGATCAAAAGAGTGCAATCGACTACGCACGGGAAGGCGGTGATTCTGAACTGATTTCATTGCTCAGATAAGAGTAGAATACGGCGTCATGTATGAGTCATGCGTTATAAAATATTAATTCTCAGGGGGATGATATGAAGGCAAAGGAGGCAGTGAACCTTCTCTGTATCCTGACAATGGCGGGAGTGATGCTCCTGCAGGGATGTAAAAAAGATACCGTAAGTGAACAGTTCCCGCAGGATAAATACATCATTGCGGCAGAGGGGCTCCGTATGCGGAGCGAGCCGTCGCTTCAGGGGAACAGGCTTGCCCTGATACCCTTTGGAGAAAAGGTGTCTGCTATCGGGAAATCCGAAACTGTCCTTGAAGTGACTGACGGCACCTCAGGGAAGAAACTGCAGCACCACTGGTATCAGGTGCAGTGGAAGGGAGCGAAGGGATGGGTCTTCGGAGGATATATCGGTGACAAATCCGAGTACGAAAAGGCCTTTCTTTCTGTTCTGGAGAAGGAAAAAAAGTATCTTGTTCCGGAACATGCGGGTCTTCTGGGGGCGTCTGATAATTCTATTGACGAGGTGTGGCGCTATCCCGGGGGTGAGATGGAGAAGGCTGAAATGTATTTCTGCAAAAACGGACTCCTCATTGTTGACTCAGGTATGTTTTCTGAAAGAAAAAAGAAGTATTACTTTGTGTTCACAAAAGATGCCGTTAAAAAGACGCTGTCCCTGATATTTGTTGATACAAGGCTTAATTTTTCGGATCTCGCCCAGGTGGAAAACAAGTCGAAAAGTGTATGGGGTATTGACAGGGAGAAGAAAACAATAACATATAATATCCAGAAAGGAACTGGTGCGGATAAGTCTCTTTCGGTGAGTGTGTTCGGATGGGGCTTTTTTGAGAAAGAGATGCCGTGGGAAAAGTGATAAGTAAAAAATGAAACCGGTCATTGTCGTAATCGGCAGCGGGATAGGGGGCATGGCGTCCGCGGCGCTGTTCGCGAAATCAGGGTACGAGGTGCATGTACTTGAGCAGCACGGGTCACTCATTGGCGGGCACGGAAGGTGCCTGATATTTCAGGATTTGAGCTTTTCCATGGGGCCGCAGTATGTCTGGCATTTTAAACCGGGAGATGTGGGCGACCGTTTTCTGAAATACCTGGACCTTGACCGTGACATCAGGTTTCTTGATCTGGAACATGACGGATTTGAACGGATATTCATAGGTAAAAAATATCAGCCTGATTATTGCGACTTCAGGGTACCCCTGGGTCTTGATAATTTCAGAAAATCTATGACAGCACGATTTCCTGAACATGCGAAAAACCTCAATTGCTTTTTTGACGACATGCATGATATCTATGATGCCTATGTATCGCTCTACGGTGATCCGACCCAGGATGAAAGCTGGTTCCGCTATGCCGCAGATTTTCTTTTTTCCTCTGAGATGAAAATTTCAAATAAAGTGAAGTTTCTGGGTAACCTGTTTTCTTCGGTGAAGGATTTTTTTGATAAATATCATCTTCCCGAAATGTGCAGGCGCATCCTGTACGGTCACGGAGGAATATTCGCTGAGAATGAGTCCCACATGTCTGCGGTGGGATATGTCGTGGCAACTGCCAATTATCATCAGGGGGCGCGATACCCTGAGAAAGGATTCTATACTTTTTTTTCAACATTGAAGGATGTAGTAGAACGGCACGGCGGCACGGTGGAGAACGGGAAGCGTGTCTCCGAAATTGATGTAGCAGGTGAATCAGCGACAAGAGTACTTTGCAGCGATGGTACCCTGTATGACTGTGATATGGTATTCAGCGATATATCGCCCCGCCTGACATGCGGCCTGCTTCCGGAAAAATACCTGGTGGATTTCACGTATCATCCATCGCATTCTGTTCCGGCAATCTGTATCGGACTAAAAAAAGGAATTCCTTCATTACGGAATGACATGCGGGGGAGAAATTTCTGGTGGCAGGACGGTCATGAGGTCGATTACGATACTGCCGATGTCACCAGGCTTCCCGGTATGCTCTTCATCAATTCACCTACCGCAAACGGTTTCGGTGATCTGTCGGGGAA
>JAKQCH010000255.1 GCA_029573825.1 Spirochaetota bacterium
CCGTCATTGACGATGAGCCATTCCACTTTTTTAAACCCCTTCACCTTACGGGGAAGCTCCTTCAGCGCGAGGGGCAGCGTCGTTTCTTCATTATAGCAGGGAATCTGGATTATGAGTTTCATACAACTCCACATTTTTTACACGTGATGAAGTGCTACATGTACGTCATACGCCGGGCAAGGGCAAGGATTTTTTCCTCTTAATTAATTTTATCGTCAATAAAAAATCATTTTATTCTTGCTTTTCAGGTCCCCCTCTGCCTGTATATCTCCACAACGAAGATGAAATACCTCACTTTGCCAAGTAAATTTTAAGGATAATTCGGGTAGATATCATTGGCCTTATTGAACGGGAAATTCCCCTTTTTATCACGGATTTTCAACAGGAACCCATCGGAAAATCCCCCGGAGAAAGCTGAAACTGACCATACCGACCTCGTTGCACCGCGGCTGTTCCCGCCGCAGGATATCGCCATGCTCCTGGTTTTTCTCCTGATCGGGTACTTCATCAGGAAGGCGATGTTCGTCGGCATGGCCTGGTCCGACGACTATGATTACACCCAGATCGCGGTGATGATCCTTGACGGGCGGTACAACCCGGTTGATATAGGCCGTTACAACCTGTACGGATGGCGCTTCCCCATGGTGTTTCCCCTGGCTTTTTTCTTTAAGATATTCAACTCCACCGCGGAAAATGTCGCCGCCCTGTGGCCGCTCCTTGCGTCCCTGGGGACATCGGCCGCGCTGTATGTGATCGGCACAAAGCTCTTCGATTCAAGGGCGGGACTCATTGCGGCGATCCTGCACCTGCTGTACCCGGCGGACATCCTGTTTTCCACCTGCGTCCTGACGGAAACTCCCTTCAATTTTTTAATAGCCCTGTCGGTGCTCTTCTTCGTGCTGGGAGAGGAAAGCCCGCGGTGGTGGGTGAAGCTTCCCTGTTTCTTCATGGCGGGCTCCATGGCCACATGGCTTCTGTACGGAAGGCCCTACGGCATCATGGTGATCGGCGCCTACGGCCTCTTCATGATGATGCGCTACGTAATTAACCTCCGGTACCTTGTGATCCTTCTTGGTTTCGGCGCCACGCTTTTCTGCATTGAATACCTTGTGCACCAGATGACGGGGCTCTGGTTCGAAAATTTCAATGTGATGAAACGCCTCCTTGACCCGAATTTCGTGAGCAACAGCAACCTCGCGGAGCACCTGAACTTCTACGGGGACGTTCTTTTCAATGACCGCATGCACTATCCGCATTTCTATATCATGATAATCGGTTTCGGCGCACTCTTCGGATGGAGCCGTCTGGTGAAACTGGGAGATCTCGGCCTCACCCCGGAATCTGAAAAACGTTCCCGGCAGAACGGGTTCCTCGTGCTCTTCTGGATGATGTCGATACTTCTCTACATAGAGTTCGGCTTCATGAACCTGGACCACATGTCCCTGATGCATAAACTTGACCGGTACCTGACAATAATATCGGCCCCCATCTGCCTGGGAGCGGCGCCCTTCCTTTCGCGGTTTTCAAACAGGTACGCCATTGCCCTCACCGGGCTCATCTTCACAGCGCTGGCGGTATGGTGGTATGTCGCGGTGCTGCCCCCTGATCTGCGGCACTTCATAGGATTTCCATAGGATGGAGCATGATACCATTACGGGAAACCGGAAAGGCATTACGATGAAACATATTGACGAAGAGAGATATCGACCCGTGAAAAAAACAAAGAAAAACCTGCTCCGTTCCGGTGTGCTGTGCCTGCTGTGCATGACAGCGCTCCCCCTCGTGACGGGCTGCTTCGAATACAAGCTCAAAGTGGGATACCTTGCGTTTCACAAAAAGATACTTCTCCGCAATGACCCCAAGGCGCTGGAAAAACTTGAAAAGGGGGCCCTCCGGAACGCTCCTTCCTTCAATGCAGGGGTAAGGGCATATCTGGAACCGGGAACTGTCCTTGATCCGCTGAAATACCAGAGCAACTGGTACTATGTGAAGACACCGAACAACATGCAGGGATGGATATTCCAGTCCGGCGTGTACCGCGTCCCCACTGTTGATCCGATCTACGACCTGCAATACTACAGCCGGGACAATCATGCCCTGATAATTACGGTGCCGGTCCTCATTATTCTGCTGTGCAGCCTCTTTTTCTTCAACAACCGCTTCACGCGGACAATACTGCTGCCGGTGCTCCTTATCCTCATTCTCATAACCGCGATGTATTTTGTGGGAATGTACCGCGCGCGCCTTGACCGGGCCACATACAAGTTTAAGAAAATATCTACCTACCTCATTGACAAGGGAGCGACGGTGTATGTTACCGACTATCTCTGGACCAACCGCCTGAACTTCTGGACAGGGTATAAGCGGCACTTTTCCTACTATCGGTCATCAAAGGTTCCCGGCTACAACAACACGGCCCGCATCCGCACGCTCCGCTCAGGCACCGATTTCGCTTCGCTCCGCAATGTGTTTGTTATCGCTGATCCGCAGTTCTACAGCCTCGCGGAACGGTTCTGGACGCTTCCGGAGTTTCTTCATTCCGGCTCGTATCCCCCCAACTGGCAGCGGGTCATCTCGTCTGATGAAGCAATTCTTTTCTGGGTTCGGTAATAAAGGCTGTTTCTTTCAGGTGAGTTATTATTGTAAAGCCCACGTTGTTCGCGCGAGGGTACAGGGGCGGTCGCTTCCTGTTGAAGTGAGGCTGTGAAGAAATACAGCGTCAGCCCCCTCTTCTTCATGCGCTGAAGCGCTGGTGATCATTTCTCCATACCGGATCTCAGCACGGTAATCCAGCTCAATGCTGCGGAGCATTCGTCCCGTCAGCACTTCAGGGGGTACACATTCCGTTATCCAGTCCACGTATGAGGAATTGTTGGCATGATTGTTGATGTCGATATCGCTCATCCTGACCCGAAAATCCATTTTCTGAGCATATTCCCGCGGCTTCCTGATGGAAGGAAAATCATACTCAAGTGCCCTTCCCTTTTCCGGAATAAACTGCTCCGTGATAGTCGCGGGAATCGGCAC
>JAKQCH010000271.1 GCA_029573825.1 Spirochaetota bacterium
CACCACTTCTGTTAAGTAAACCCTCAAAACAGTCACCACTTCTGTCAAGTAGCACACCACCATTATATTGACAAATGACCATTATTAAATATATTACATCTCAGATAATTAAAATTTGTCGGAGGTAATTGCATATTCCGGTGAAACCTGCCACCAGTTCCGGAACAAAGTTTACCACTTTCAATAATTCTCAAAGTATAAAAATGTTATTTTTCAGGTGGCAGGTTTTGTCCAGAATTATTTGATTTTACCTTCCGCATTGAGCCACCTTTGAGTTCAATTCTAATTGCATTATGGATAAATCGGTCACACACCGCATCGGCAATTGTCTTATCGCCAATGATGTCGAACCATACAGCTACCGGTATCTGTGACGATATGATTGTTGATTTATTTCCATAACGGTCTTCCAGCAATTCCAGGAGCATGAGTCTGCTGTCCGCATCAAATGGTTTTATACCAAAATCGTCAAGTATCACAAGGTCCTGACTTTGAAGCTGTTTCATTTCCCTGAAATATGATCCATCTGCTTTGGCATACTTCAGGTGAGAAAAGAGTTTCATACAATTATGGTAGCGCACCTTGTATCCATTCACGCAGGACTGATGGCCCAGCGCACAGGCGAGGAAACTCTTGCCAGTTCCCGTCGCACCGGTCACGAGCATGTTCTCACCTTTTTGAATCCAGTCACACCTGCCCAACGCGATGAGACTATTTTTTTCAATATTTCTGGTTTTAGAACATACCACTTCTTCAATTGAAGCACGATACCTGAATTTTGCACCGAGTGTTAACCGTGATATTTTCCGGTTATACCGTTCATCCCATTCAGCATCAATGAGATGAGCCACAAGCTCCTCATGACTTAAGGAGTCCGCCATCCTCGTTGCCCTCAACTCCTCAAACATACGTTGCATGCCATGAAGTCTCAGGCCTTTCATCTTTGTCAGTGTCTCTGTTGTGTTCATGCTGTTCTCCTAATGGTAGTATTCCGGTCCGCGAATATTTTCATGAGGAAACATCTCAA
Organism: Spirochaetota bacterium; assembly: GCA_029573825.1. GTDB lineage: Bacteria > Spirochaetota > UBA4802 > UBA4802 > JAGODF01 > JAKQCH01. Next base: position 1,028 of record JAKQCH010000271.1, read on the forward strand.
GCTGCCCCCCCGATGTATTCTCGTCCTGTATATTCTCAAGACCGTGTTGTAATATATTCTTAATCATTTTGAACGATAATGAATCAAAATGTAGCGCACGCCTGCATGCATCATTAAGACGCTCTTTGCCATGCTCTTTCCCAAGATTGAGTATCCCCAGACAAATTTTGTATCCCTGCTCGGGGTGTTCCTTTTCGTTCAGTATACGCTCGATGACTTCAGCTGCATGGACGCCTGTATTTTGTGCCCAGCGTATGAATTTTTCCGCAGACCAGTCATCTACGAATGCGTGACCTGACGGCATGTGGTCCTTGTTCGTGGTGTAGGAATACTTTTTGTAATTGCGTGTGTGTGTCGCTATCCGGCTGTTATTCAGGTACAGCTCAACGATTGTGGCAGTATATCGCACTTCAACGTGCTTGCCACGATGCCTATACGGTACGCTGTAGTAATGCACATCTTCCGAAAGATACACATGATAGTTGAACTGGACCTTGAGTTTTTTAAAGTGGCGGATAGTATACTTCTCAACAGGAAGCGGACCAAGTGCCTCTTTCTCTATCTCACGAAACAACTCCCACCTGCTGATCCCGTAGACCTGAAGGGTACGGTTGTTTAACACTTCAAGCTGTTCCCTGATCGCCCTGTTGAGTTCTTCGATGCTGTGAAAAATCCGGCTTCTCAGGGGAGCATATATTCTCTGGTATACGATTTTAACGGCTCCTTCAACCACTGCCTTGTCTTGCGGCCGGTAGGGGCGGGCTGCAAGAATGGTTGTGCCATAGTGACTGGCGAAATCCTGGTATTCAGGGTTGATGTCAGGTTCGTAACGATGGCCTTTCGTGATCGCCGACTTGAGGCAGTCGGGTACAATCGCACGCGGAACACCACCAATGTAGGTGAGCGTATGAACCTGTGCGGCAATAAAGTCATGCTTCTGCTGTGTCCATACCGCCTCTGCATAAATAAGCTTGCTGGCCCCCAGGGCCGCAACAAATATCTCAGCGCTCCTGATCTCCCCTGTCGAAGGATCAACAATGTCAATTTTCTTCCCCGCATAATCCACATACAGTTTATCCCCTGCAGTGTGTTCAATTCGCATGTATAATTCCTGACTATCATTCCATTTTTGAAAATGATAGCAGAATTGTGAATAGCTATATCCCTCGGCAATATCTCTCACGTATTCTTCCCACAGCAGTTGGCGAGTAACTCCAACTTTACTCAACTCTTTCGCATAGTGTGGAAATGCAGAGACTAAATACTCTAACCGTGGATCTTTGCGGGAAGAGCTGAACAAATAGGCATGCAATTCATCATCTGATATCTGCCGTGCTTTCTCGTAAGTGATTCCCAAAGAATGACATTGTTCCAAATATCCGGACAATACCGGTCGTGATATGGATAATGCTTGTGCTGTTTTCCGTAAGCTTAATTTGCATTCATGGTGAAGCCGTAATGCTTCTCGTACTCTTTTCAATGAAATTCTCCTCTGAGCCATTTCTCTTCTCCACATTCTGTTTTTGTGGAAAGCATGTGCTCTTTTGCTGTTTTGAGAAGAATTTAAGTGGCAGGTTTGCTCCGGAATGACTGGCAGGTTTCAGCCGGAACGGGTGGCAGGTTTATACCGGAATCACTGGCAGGTTTGGGCCGGAATATGCACAGGGCATTATATTTTATTCATGTTGATAAATTCATGAATGAACAGTATGATGAAGCATTTCAATACGACTGGCTCTCAAAAAGATATAAAAGAATACTTGACGATCCTGAAATTCAGTATGCAGAACATTTTTTCCCACTTGAAATTATTGGCAGAGGCGGCTGGGACCTGTCGAACTGGGTACAGGGTTATGTAAAATTCTGGGAACATAAAGCCGCCGAAGCAGGGGAAAAAGGAGACCAGACAGAACAGCAGACCGCACAACAGCATGCAACAAACGCTATAAGCTTTGGTGAACACATAAAAGGGATTTCCGATGAATACCAGATTGCATACATTGAACTGGATAAGGACTTAGCAGTGGATAAAGTATGCGACATTTTCACACAAATTAACAGCCGCGGCATCCGACTCGATGTTTTTGACCTGATAAATGCGCTTTTAAAACCAAAAGGCCTTCAACTGAAACACATGTGGCGTAATATTGAAAAGAGACTTGAGTTTGTAGATACAGAAAAAATGAACGTTTATGTATTACAGGTAATGTCAATATTGTGCCAGTCATATTGTTCACCCAAATACTTATATTATCTCCTACCTGGTCAGGAAAAACAAATACGTGAATCTGACGGTACAAGGAGAAAAGAAATTCTTATTAAAAACATTACTGAATTTGAAAAAAAATGGAATGAAGCCGTTAATGCTATAGAGAAATCAATACACATGCTTCAACACCCGCATGAGTATGGTGTTATTTCTTCGCAGTACCTACCCTATGTATCTATACTACCTGTTTTTTCAGCAATACAAACTGTAATAAACCAAATAGACTCTTCCAAAAGATTAGATGCCCAGAGAAAATTCAGACACTGGTATTGGGCAGCAGTATTTACTAATAGATATTCAGGCTCTGTTGAATCGACAAGTGCACGAGATTATCTTGATATGAAACTCTGGTTCGAAGATAAAACTGCAGAGCCAACAATTTTACAGGAATTTAAATCCCGTTTCCGTAGTATGGAATTACGAAAAGAAACAAAACGCGGCACTTCTGTATATAATGGAGTTTTCAACTTACTGGTAATAAATGGGGCCCGTGACTGGTTCAACGGCAACATTCCCCTTGCCGGTGATGTTGACGACCATCACATAGTCCCCTCATCATGGGGGAAAGATAATGTAAAGGGTAATCTGATTCATTCAATTTTGAACCGTTCACCGTTAACAAGTGAAATAAATAGAAAAATTATAAAT
>JAKQCH010000274.1 GCA_029573825.1 Spirochaetota bacterium
TAAAGTGAGAAAGCTTATCCTCTTTCTGGGGGGGGTGATAATTATTGTCACGCTGGTCATTGTCGCAATAATATCCAAAAAGATTACCGGCCCCATCAATGAAACACTGGACTTCGCGGAAAAGTTTTCAGAAGGCGACTATTCACGGCGTATCCTCAACTACAGTGATGACGAGATTGGAAATCTCCAGAAATCGCTCAACAAGCTGGCTGATATAATTGTCGATAAAATCAATACATTGATTCTGGAGCAGAAAAAACTGGAAATTACCATTGATTCAATCCATGACGGGATTGCCGTTATCGACCATAATAAAAACATTCTCATCGCAAACAGGTCTTTCATGTCCTTTCTCGGAGTGAAAACAGGCTATATGAACCGGAAATATTTTGAAGTGCTGCGAAGCAGTTCATTTAATTCCAAAGTTGAATTTTCTCTTGTACACGGGGAGAGCAGCGAATTCGAAGAAGAATTTCTGAACGGTAAGTATTGCGAAGTGTTCATCACTCCGGTAAAGGAAGAAAAAACAATTCAGGGCATTCTTATCGTTGTGCATGATGTTACCGAAAAGAAACGGATTGACAGGCTGAAGACCGAACTTGTGGGCAACCTCTCCCATGAGCTGAAAACCCCTATCGCAATTCAGAAAGGATATCTTGAAACAATTAAAGAGTATCTTGATGACAGGGTCATGTGCATGGATTTTCTTGATAAATCTCTGAGCAATGTTGAACGGCAGAATTCAATAATAAACGACATGTTAAAACTCAGTAAAATCGAAACATCAAAGAGTTTCGCCGATGAAGAGATCGATGTCAAAGAAACCATTCAGAACTGTGTGGACCTTCTCACTCATAAGGCGTTGGGAAAAGGAATAACAATTAACGCTGAAATCGATGTGCTCACGAAAAAAATTCACGCGAATCAGTTCCTGGTAGAGGAAGTGTTCTTCAATATTATCGATAATGCCATCAACTACAATGTTGTAAACGGTAAAATCAGCATATCCGCGGAATCGGGAACCCGAGAAGCGGTGGTAAGGATTTCTGACACCGGAATCGGCATTCCCGAGGACTCAATCAATAAAATATTCGAACGGTTTTACCGGGTAGACCAGAGCAGGTCCCGGTCAACGGGAGGCACCGGACTGGGCCTTTCAATCGTGAAACATGCGCTGGAAATGCTGAAGTGGAATGTTCAGGTGCAATCCGGTGACGGCGGTACCGAGTTCACCATCCATGTCCCGTATTTCAGCGACAGCAGTATTAATGGGTAACCCCATTCCGGGAGATTATGCTTTGCAGTGGGTAACTCCTTCCATCAGGGGCACCCGGCCTTCCTTTTTTGCGCTGTCCCAGTAGGGGGATATCTCCAGAAGACGGTTGATCACTTCCGGCAGCACCTCAATGGTGTAGTCGATCTCCTCCTTCGTGGTAAAGCGGCTCAGGCTGAACCTGATTGATCCATGGGCCGACGTGAAGGGGACTCCCATCGCGCGCAGTACATGAGATGGTTCCAGGGAGCCCGACGAGCATGCGGAACCGGACGAGGCGGCGATGCCCTTTTCGTTCATATAGAGAAGGATTGCCTC
>JAKQCH010000282.1 GCA_029573825.1 Spirochaetota bacterium
TACAAAACAGAACAACCAGAAGGGAGCAGAACAGAAGTATGTAAATTTTTCGGATCATAACAGAACATCCTTCCCAGAAGTAGGGGATACACTGTACGTTTCTTCCCGGGATGTGCAGTTTTGCACTGACATCTGTACAGGTATTCCAGGGGAATTACATGCAGGGAACGGCGGAATGTCAATTCATTTTCAGCAATAATCAGTCTTTTGCCGCAGATTCTACAAATAATAATAAACCGGGCAAAATATTATATCCGTATCTCCCCGGGTATTTCCCCTTTTTTCCCCGGCAGGGAGAGGGGGCCGTTTTTCACCGGTCGTGTAACAATAGTTTTCACACATTAACACGGACACGGGGTACCTTAAAACAAAAATTTCTTTACACGGCATTGATATTGTTTCGAACTTCAATTATTCTGTAGTGCAGTCACACAGTGGACAACTCAATCCGAACAGGTCGCCATGAATATTTCCGAGATATTTTTTTTATCAAACAATACCAGCCTCACCAATCAAAGCCGATGCGCAGTACTCCCCGGAATACAGATTCGTCATCTTTCTTATCCATTTGACAAAACCAGCGCCACATTATTTCTCAAAGAGTCGGGGACATCCTCTATGGTTGTGCTGGACATCGAAGCTGTTTCACTGGAAACATCGGAACACATAATTGATCTCTGCAGGACACAGGGCGCCCGGGTCATCATCTTCAGCACCGTATGTGACGCAGAACTTAAAAAGTTCCTGTTGCGAAAAGGCGTCGCTGATATCTTCAATGAACGGTCCGTACAGTATCTCTGGCCATATTTGTCGCTCCTCCGGGAACAGCATGGATCATCTGCCGCCGGAACGATTCTCATCCTTGATGATGCCCCCTGTGTAACTGACATCATCAGGTCAATCCTTCAGCGCTTCTGCTATTCCACTGTTATAACATCGACACTGCAGGATTTTTTTGAAGAACTCCCACACATCGACCCGTCCCTGATTCTCGTGGGTCTCAGCACGAAAAAGTTTGATATTCAGGCCTTCATCAAGAAGGCCCATGGAGACCCTGCCGTCAGACGTGCCCCGCTCATTGCATATAAAAAACCTGATGACGGAATTTATATTCACGAACTCATTTCAGGAATCAGCAGGTATACGAAGGTAATCCTTTCACCCGTGGAACTGTATTCGCTTCTTCTTCATCTGATCTTCCGGAGAGAAATCGCCCCCCACCTGGGTGCACTTTCGTCATCCCTCGACTTCACCGGCTTCAGCATGCTCTCCGGTTCACCTCTGAGCCAGATGTACTATAATCTCGGTGTCGACCTGTGCAGCGAGGAATATATTTTCACCGAAGAGAAGATACCCCATATCCACAGAGTTATTGAAAACATCTCCGGTTCTCTTATAAAAGTTGAAAGCATCAAATGGCTTGCGGGGAACAATGAAACCAGAGCTACCTGCGCAACGTATGTTTAAGCATCGGCGGCAGGTCCGCGATAAGAGAGAGTGACAGTCTCCTTCTTTTTTTCTCCTCAGGGTCGGAAGGTGCACAGGGCCGTTCGTCAAGGTGGCAATGCCTGCACACTCTTTCCCGCGCCTTTATCCCCTTCACCCCAAGAATCGGATACATTCCCCTGCTTACCGCCTTCCTGTAGGCGCTTTCCCTGTCCAGATACGACGCGTGATTGCTGAATTCAAAGTATTCGCTGCCGGGACCATGACAGGCTTCACATCCCACTCCTTCATCCTTCGTTGCCTCGGTTCTTCCGCCCCCTGTGGTATGGCACTTCAGGCATTTCCTGTCATAATATGGTTCTGCGACTCCGGCATTCTTCGCTATTTCACGGGACTTCCCGGTTCGAAGCACAAGGAACGCATTGGAGTGGGGCGAGGAGCGCCACACTCTGTACTGATTTCCAATTGATTCGCTCCCATGACAATTTTTACAGACATCAACACCGACAAACTGTGCCCTGATCCGGCCCGCTACCTCATCTCCCGTAATAAAGGAAAACAGAACGCACAGACACACCGCTCCGGCAAAAATTATACCCTTCACCTTCATAATCCACCTCATGGCACAGTGTCCTTTTTCGTAAAATTAAATCAACTTTTTTTCACAATACTTTTTCCTCTGCATTATCCCTCCCCTGTCATATCCGGATCGACCACTTCAACTTCCTGAACTCCATTTGGCGGTTTTAAACTTGACACGGCACAACAGGATATCTATTATATTAATACTTTTTAAAACAGGTTCCCTGCCGGATTCTGTTACCATGAATCAGGACAGGTCCTAAAATTAAAATTCAGGAGTTCCGGATACCATGGAAAACAATGAAATCAAGGATGTAAAGGTTGGCGAATTCCTGGTCCGTAACGGTATAATAACACAGCGCCAGCTGAATGATTCCCTGCTGCTGCAAAAGGACAATCCAGAAAGACTTATTGGCGAAATTCTTGTGACCCAGGGAATTCTGACGAAAGAAGAGCTCATTATGGCCCTTGAATTATTTCTGATGGTGTCAGACACCCAGGTTATGCATGTTGACGAGTGGCTCGATCAGGATGAAGTTGACATGCTCATGGAAAAAATCAAAGAACAGCAATAATCACCTCCCTCTGATTATGACATAATAAAAAGTGTTTGACAAAAACATTTGCATGTTTCATCATTGAATACATGATCGAGTTCGAAGATAAAACATGTTTCGGCTGCGGCGCAGAAAATGAGCACGGCCTTCAACTGAAGCTGAAGTATGACGAGGACACCAAGACTGCGTATGGTGATTTTACTGCCCACCAGAAGCTTGAGGGACCTCCCAACATTATTCATGCGGGAGTTATTGCGGCGTTACTTGACGAGACCATGATTACGGTCAACAAGTATCTCGACTTCATGACATTGACCGGTGAAATTACTATCAGATACCTTCAGCCTGCATACATCCATGAGAATCTTTACATCAGGGGATGGTATGTTAAAAAGAACAAGAAGATTATTGAGAACCGGGCTGAAATTGAAAACGAAATGGGAAAGATTGTTGCCCGGGCCAAGGGTAAATATCTGGAAGTTGACGAAATACCTCAGCCCGAATAGTCTGTCTTGATCGGAATACCGTTGTACAACACAGCACCTCACAATCTGCGGGTGTTGATTTTTTTTTAGTGAAACAGTATTTTATGCCGAAGTGGTGGAACTGGTAGACGCAGCGGACTCAAAATCCGCCGGGGGCAACTCCATGAGGGTTCGATTCCCTCCTTCGGCACAT
>JAKQCH010000285.1 GCA_029573825.1 Spirochaetota bacterium
GCCCCTTGCCCTTATCGGTACGGTGTCCCATACAGGCATGATTGAGGTCAAAGGTATGGAGGGGGGCACGGTAATTTCCACCGACGTCGATGCGCTGCAGGGTTCATATAAGAGTACTTTTAAGGATTTTCAGGGGTGATATAAATGGCGAAACCAAAGGTTCTTGTGCTGACGGGATACGGAATAAACTGCGATGATGAGACAAAGTATGCCTTTGAACGGGCAGGGGCTGAGGTCGATATTGTTCACATAAACGATCTCATAGAAGATTCACTGATGCTGTTGCACTATCAGATCTTCGCCTTCCCCGGTGGGTTCTCCTACGGTGACGATACCGGCAGCGGGAAGGCCCTTGCGAACAGGATAACCAACAACCTCCGGGAGGAGTTCAGGGCCTTTATCGAACGTGACACCCTGATGCTGGGAATCTGCAATGGCTTTCAGGTCATGGTGAACATCGGTGTTGTCCCCGCGCGGGACAACGTGATCGGCGAGACCGAAGTGTCCCTGGAGCACAATAATTCATCACGGTACCAGTGCCGCTGGGTTGATCTCGGGATTGAAAAGGATTCCCCCTGCGTGTTTACGAGAGGAATTGAGCGCCTCCACATTCCCATAGCCCATGGAGAGGGAAAGTTTTTTGCCGGTGAACAGGTTATTGCAGACCTTGAGGCGAAGGGCCGGATCGTCATGCGGTATGTACGTCCCGAAGGAAGCAGCGCATTGGGAGAATTTCCGTACAACCCGAACGGTTCCCTCAATGATATTGCCGCAATCTGCGACAGCACGGGACGGATCATGGGCATGATGCCCCATCCGGAAAGGAACATCCTTTTTACGCACCGGGAGGACTGGACCATCCTGAAGGAGCAGATCGTCAGGGAGGGCGGCGAGGTCCCTGAAGAAGGCGAGGGGATACTGATTTTCAGAAATGCCGTGAGATATTTTGAGTAGAAAACAATTGATTCATACTTGACAAAATATTATTTTACATAGATGAATAATAAATGGAGATATTGCACGGCCTTTAAATTTCTGACACTGTTAATACAAAAAGGTATTTTTTATATGCATACAGCGATCCGTAAAAGAATAATAGATATCCAGGAAATATGCAGGCATCACAAGGTGATCTCTCTTCACATCTTTGGTTCTGCTGCTGTCAGTGGAACCGGGGAGGTTAATGATTTTGATTTTATTGTTGCTTTCGATGAAATGGAACCTGTTGAGTACACTGAACAATATTTTTCCCTCCTTGAGTCCCTCGAATCAATTTTGCCAAATAAAATAGATCTAATTACGGTACGTTCATTGAAAAATCCTTTCTTCATCGAATCTGTTGAGAAAACAAAAGTTTCCCTTTATGCGGCCTGAGATAAAGAAATATCTCTCTGATATAGTTCAATCAACTAAATCGATTGAAGAGTATCTGGAAGGGAAAAGGAATTTTGATTATTACTGCAACAATAAAATGTTGCGACGTGCTGTGGAAAGGGAACTGGAAATAATTGGTGAAGCTGTCAATTCTATTCTGAAGATTGATAAAAATATACCAATTAAAAACGCAGGAAAAATTGTTGCCTTACGCAATCATGTTATTCACGGGTATGACTCTGTTGACGACGCAATTATCTGGGGTGTCGTAACAAAGTATATTCCTCGTTTACAGGAAGAAGCTGAGATATTACTCAATGAATAAAAAGAATAATTTACTTTTCCAACTCCGGCAGGTCATCCCCTTCGGCGACTTTCTTTGTAAAGGTCTCAATGTTTTCCGCAAGGCTCTGAGCACTCATGTCAATGATTTTCGAGTATCCCCGCACCATGTCGGCGCTTTCAAGGGTTTTCTGTGAAATATCCGTGATGGTATTAATTGCCCGGGTCAGCTCATTGACCGTGTTCTTCTGTTCCAGGGAAAAGGTATAGACGCTG
>JAKQCH010000288.1 GCA_029573825.1 Spirochaetota bacterium
ATCCCTTAACGGATTGAAGGATGTTTCCCCCATATCTGGCATTCCTATGTGTCCTTCATTCGTAAATATCATGAGTTCTGAAAGTGACTATAAAGAAGTTATATCAATATAATTATGTTTCCTGCTTGCAAAATAAATACAACAAATATTGATTTTATACAAATATCCAGCTATAAAGTAAATCAGTACAACACGAAAAAGATTATTATACCGGGATAATGGGGACGAGGCTTCCCCGGAGAAGAATACTCGTAGTGAATATTAAAATGAGGCTGTTCTAACCATGAGTCAATACGCGGCACCATTTACACAAATGAAAAAGCTCAAGGCCCCTCTGATCCGCTTCACTGCAGGCATTATAATAATCTTTGGTTCAACAATAACTGTTTTCAATTACTGGAGCAATGAAATTTTAGAAACCTCAGTCAAACTGCAGCAGGAATCTCTCCGCAACATGGTAAGTTTATCACGGAACAGCATATCGCATATTATTCAGCTTGTACACGAAAAAAAGATTTCACGAACAGAAGGGATACAGCGTGTCAGAAACATTGTCCGCACAATGGTATACCGCGACCGTTATGGAATGAATTACATTTTCATGAGTGCCTATGACGGTACCATGCTTGTTCAGCCTTTTCAGCCGGCACTTGAAATGACAGATCAGTGGGATCTCCGAGATATCAACGGCACCTATATTATCCGACAGCTCATTCAGACTGCAAAAAAAAACCCCGCCGGGGGATTCGTCAAATATTACTATTACCCTCCCGGCTCTTCGGCACCACAGGAGAAACTTGCTTTTGTTATTGGAATTCCTGAACTTGAATGCTATATCGGCACCGGCATGTACATGCAGCATGTGTATCACGAACAAAATAATTTTATTCGGAAGGCGCGACTATGGGCAATCGGGTTCATAGTGCTTATGCTATTCCCTGTTCTGATTTTTTTAAAATATTTGATCAACCAGAATAAAAAACTCGAAGAAGAGATTCAGGAGAGAGAACACGCCGAGTCTTTACTGAAAGACAATGCAATTTTTCTAAACACACTTCTTGAGGCAATTCCGAATCCAGTATTTTATAAAAATTCCCGTGGAATATATACCGGATGCAATACCGCCTTCGAACGTGCATTCGGCATATCACGTCATGAATTAATCGGCAAAAAACCGCAGGATATAGCCCCTGCTGATCGTGCACGTCAATACAGCGACATGGATACAGCGCTTTTCAACAATCCCGGTACGCAGACATATGAATCAGTTATGCGCTATGCTGATGGCACGCTTCACAATGTAATCTTTTCGAAAGCGACCTTCACCGGGTCCCGCAATGAAGTTGCCGGTATTGTGGGAATCATCATTGATATCACCACGCGGAAAAAAGCGGAAGATGAACTGCGGAAAAGCGAAGAACGTTTTCGCAACATTTCGGAAATAGCAAATGACTACATCTATTATGCTGATGTCAGCACTGACAACTCATTCACGGTGGCATGGCGCTATGGCAACTACAAAAAACTATACGGCTACAGTGAACTGGACATAGAAGAAGCCGGGGGTCTGATGCACCTGATCCCTGCGGAAGACTATCAATGCATTGAAAACACATATCCCGACCTGCTCAATAACAAAAAAATTGTCAATGAATACCGTGTAAAAAATCCGGAGGGCGCCGTGAAGTGGTTGAAGGATATCCGGAAGCCGGTATGGGATGAGGAGCGTCATCGTGTAACCGGTTTTTTTAGCG
>JAKQCH010000307.1 GCA_029573825.1 Spirochaetota bacterium
GATCGTACCCTTCGCGAGACCCATTGCGGAGGCAATGTCTTCAATGGTGGTCTTTTTGAAACCGTATTCCGCGAAAATATTCAACGCGGTGCGGTACAGTTCCTCTGTTTTTTCCTGACGTTTCATAATGAATAAATGACCATAATGTTCATTTGTTCATTATGGGGTAATGGTTATTTTTGGTCAAGAATTAATATTGCGCGGTGATAAAAAAAATGATATGTCTCTCTGGTATCTATAGAAGGAAACATGATATTTACGGGGTAGAACGGGCAAATCTGATTGCATTTTTTAACTGCAGGTGAAAAGCAGTATCCATGAAAAAACTGATTCTCGATACCGAAACGACATCCCTGTATCCCGGCAACATCTGCCAGCTTTCCTATATCCTTCTCGCTGACGGTGATGCGGCTGCAGGGAAGAATTTTTACTTCAGTGTCGATACAATGGACTGGCGGGCGCAGAATGTACACGGACTTTCCCTGAATATGCTGCGTACACTTTCTGAAGGTATGGCTTTTAATCACCACATTGATGAAATTGCGGCAGATATCAAACAGGCTGATATTATCATCGGGCACAACATAGCTTTTGATATCCGGTTTCTCCGGCAGGAATTTCTGAACAGCGGGAAACTGTTCCCGGGGAAAAAGACATTCTGTACCATGCACCACTTTGCCGGAATAATGAAAATTCCCCGGGCAGGGGGTCGATATAAATATCCATCCCTCGGTGAACTGATGCGGTACTCGGGAATCGAAGACGGTGACGTCGCGAAGGCATGTGAAGCGGTGTATGGAGGAAATAACCTCCGCCCCCACGATGCGCAGTTTGATGCCGTTGCGGTTATGCTGTGTCTCGGCGAAGCAGGGAAGAGGAGCCTGCTTCCCGGTTTCCTGACGGGAAAATAATCTTCCTGCAGCGGGAAACTTTGTATATGGCGGGGGTCAGTCGTTTTTTGTATTATCCCCAGAAACAGCAATACTCGTCTTTATCCACAATTGAAAGAAATTCTTCAAGTTGATTCACTTCGGGACAGGGGTCATACTGGTGCCATTTTAAGTCTGCACGTTTCCAGTAGATTTTCCAGAGATTGGTTTTTTTAACATACGTTGCTTTCGCAACAGGAATTTCAAGTTTTTCTTTCGCGTTGTCCCATTTCGCCCGGATTTCAAATATTTCAACACCCTTGTCCGTAACGCGAAATTTCAAATCAACTTCATTTCTTATTTCCAGCGGAGGTCTTCTGCTTTCAACAAAATCCTTAGCCAGTTTCCCATATCGTTTTTGTTCAAATTCAGTAAATCCCATATCTGCCCCATTGAGAATATTGTATGTAATAAGTTTTACCGGTATCTTTTTTATTGCAATAATTTATTTACAAATTACATCAGAAATAAGTCTGATACAGCGGCACATGAAATAGAGTTGCATTTCTTCGGTTACAGTGATATATCTTCAGATACCATACCGTCACTGCAGGAGGGTCCCATGAGAATGATACGGCTGCCGGTGTTCCTGTTGATGTTACTTCTCCCTATACTTGTTTTCGGAGAGGACAAAGCCTCTTATTACCGGATTATCGAGCAGACATACAAAAACAAAGACTATAATACAGGCATTGAGGCCATGAGGCGCGCCGCGAAGGAATATCCTGATGAACCGAACTTCGTTTCCAACCTGATGTTCATGTATTGCCATGCAAAGCGCTTTGATGAAGCGCGGCGTGTTGGTGAAACAGGAATAGCAAAGTTTCCTGAACACCAGTACACCCGGGACGCATACCGCTGGGCTCTGACAGGACTCGGGTGGGAGTATTTCGGGAAAAAGGACATTCCCTCATCGCGAAAAGTCTTTGAAAAGGCTTATCGTTTATTTCCTGAAGATAAAGATGTGATTAACGGATATGGTTGCGCTCTCCGTGACATGAAGGAGTACGGAAAGGCGGCGTCGGTGTTGGAGAAGGGGATGAGTAAATATCCGGATTATGCCTACCTGCGGCTGAACCTTTCCTGGACGTATCTTGCCATTGCTGATGGTTTGATAAGTAATGAAAAGAACCGCGACGCGGTCCCATATCTGAAAAAATTCATGACCCTGGGAGATGCGAACGACCCCAACATTATTGCCAATTATCTGTACCGCTGCAGCCGCCTTGGCATGTTCGAGGATGGGAAGATAAAACTGGCCGCGGCCCTCGGCAAATTCAGTCTCACCGACGATATCTACAAGTCAGGGTTCTGGCTCTATTTTCACAGCGCGGAACAGAGCCGTGCAGCAGGAAAATATATCGACGCCATCGGGGACCTGAAGTCGCTGTGTGCCTTCGGCGCGAAGAAGGACATGCCCTACGAGCACGGCATGAGCTATCATCACTTCGCGGTGAGCGCAGCCCATACCGGCGTGTATTCGATGATAGAAACTATCTGTCCCTACTGGAGAAAATTCGGGCCCGGGGAAAAGGAACGCGCGGAGAAACTGCTGGATTCTCTGGAGAAAAACATGCCCCGTGAGATGGAA
>JAKQCH010000311.1 GCA_029573825.1 Spirochaetota bacterium
TTTTCATGAATCATTGAAATCTGCAAAAAATTAGCTTTACTCTTCCTGATGCCTGGATCAAAAATATCACTCCACAGGAGGAGCGTTCTATGTTTGTCGGAATTGATATCGGGGGCACCAACATAAAGGCGGTCCTCACCAACCGTGAGGGCGAAATATACAGCGCGAAATCGACCGGCACAGGCAAAACCATCAGGGAAATTGACGACACCCTGGTTGGAATTATATCGGATTTTATGTCTGCATTTTCCAACCGCGGCACCCTGCAGGCAGTTGGAATCGGCGCTGCGGGTTCCATCGACAACTCAAGGGGAATTATCATCGACAGCTCCAACATACGGGCATGGAAAAACTACCCCCTTGCACGCAACCTCGAAAAGCGCCTTGGCATACGTGTATTTCTCGAGAACGACGCCACCGTCGCGGTCATGGGGGAATGGTGGCAGGGGCACGGCAGAAAATTCAGGAACTGGATCATGCTCACCCTGGGAACGGGAATCGGAGGCGGTGCAGTTATCGACAATAAACTCTATACCGGGCAGTCGGGCAGTTCCATGGAGTTCGGCCACATGACCATTGACTACCGCGGGAAACAGTGTAAATGCGGCAGCATGGGATGTCTGGAACAGTACGCCAGCGCTTCAGCCCTGGCGCGGACCGCACAGTCCCTTCTGAAAAAATATCCCGGCTCCGTGCTGAACCTTCGTCCGAAAGGGGAAGCGGTCACATCGAAACTTGTGTACGAAGCGGCAATGAAGGGTGATAAACTTTCGGTACTGGCACTTGAGGAAATTGCCTTTTACCTTGGAATAGGCATCGCGAACCTTGTGAACATTTTCAATCCGGAAGCTGTAATTCTGGGGGGCGGGCTTTCAAAGGCCCACAGGATGATATTTCCCATAGTAAAAAAGGTAGTCGCGGAACGGGCCCTCCCGGGACTCAAAGACAACGTGAAATACCTGGCAGTTAAAACACAGGATAAAATTCCCGCCCTCGGCGCCGCGAAAGTGGCGATCGATTCCCTGGGACTGTAACCGGCAGAGGTTGGCGGTCAACATTCTACCTCATGCCGGTTCCACAGCAAGGAATATTTGAGGAGACAATACTTCGTACCATAAAAATAACCTTGCCTTTTTTTCACTCCTCGTGTTATATTACATACACGTACTCATTATTTCTCAACGGGTTTAATCATGAAAACAATACAGGTAACATCACGTATCGGGAAAGACGGCCTCCTTTCCCTCAACATACCGACGGATGAAAAGGAAACCGATGTTGAAGTTCTCATAGTGATCGAAACGAAGAACACTGCGTCTCAAAAATGGAAAGATGGCTTCTTTGATGAAACCTTCGGCTGTTTCAATGAATCGCCCATCACACGGCTTCTCCAGGGCGATATTGATTCACGGGACGCCCTGCGGTGAAATACCTTCTCGATACCAACATCTGCATCCACTACCTGAACGGTACATCCCGGACCGTGCGCGAGAAACTGCAATCTTTAACGCCCCGCGACATTGCATTGTGCGCTATCGTCAAATCCGAACTTCTTGCAGGCGCCTGCAAAAGCGCGGTGTATGATAAAGTCCGCTCACGCCTTGACCTTTTCTTCGGCCACTTCGTATCGCTTCCCTTTGATGATGCCGCGGCGGATATATACGGAAAGGTCCGGTCTGATCTTGAACGGGCCGGTATGGTCATCGGTCCCTACGATATGCAGATCGCAAGTATCGCCATAGCCCATGACCTTACCCTCGTCACAAATAATACCGGAGAATTTTCCCGAATTCAAAATCTTCATCTTGAGGACTGGATAGAATAACATTCTCCTCAACGCAACTCCCCCCTTTACCAAAAGGGGGCCAGGGGGATTTCACCGCCGGGCGGGGACGTTACTTCCTTAAGGCCTCTATCTCTTCTATCTTCGCGTTCTTACGAAGTTATTTCCCGAACCACACGAAAAACATTCGCACCGCCCCAGGGTCCTGCAATGCATGATCCATATATTCCTTAATAATATCTCCGGTGCGTATATCATGCACCACTGCTATCCCGCTTCCTTACACTGTGGCTGTTTCAAAGACAATATTCATATTCACGTTCGGATTAGAAAGATAGTTAAGTTTCTCGAATCCGAGAACTCTTCCGGTGCGGTCTTTCATGAGTATGATCTCATCGCCGGTCTCCTCGCAGATATACTCATCCTTTGATTCTCCAAACCATACGATCAGTGTATTTCCCGCTTTATCATAATACACCTTCACTTTTTCCATATCATTTCCCCTTCTTTTATCTTATCGGTTGGATATGCCGTTATCAAAAATCCTGAATCTGTCTCATCCTTTGCAACAGCACACTGCCATCTCTTCTCCTGTTCTTTCCTGTAAAAAAGGTATACATTCTTATCTGACTTGCTCTGCCGAATCTCATCCGGATCGGAAAGAACTTTTATCACACGTTCTTCACCACTCTTCATCACGGGATGTTTTATTGTTGTAATGAAATCCCAATATTCACGTGTTACATGTACACTGAACCCAAGGGGAGTTTTTACATTGAAAAGAATAGTATCATCCATTACAACTCCATGTAATATACTCAATCAGATGTTAAATTTCCACAGTCTGCTGTGACATGTCACAACATCATTAATATATTGAACCATCTCCATCACTCAGTAAGCATGAACGCTGACATGGCAACCAGCCCATTTAATAAAAAGGGGGCAATGGAGATTTCCGCTGTTATGCCCTACCGCTCGACGGGAATGAGCATCCGGTTGGACATCAGCCAGCCGTCATTTTTCCGCTCGCCCTCCACGAACCTGATAAACACCGCATTACCCCTCATGACTCCTTTCGGCTGACGGCTTTGCCTGTCCATAATGGTCCCTTCGAAGCTGACTGAACGGTGAAGGTAGCTGTTTCCCTTCTGGTCCTTCCGTACATTGTCTCCCTTCACTTCCTCCACCTCTGTGGTCATCAGATCAATGAGATAGTAGGAACCGTACATTTCCCTGAACACAGGCTCCGATTTAGGATACGCCTCACAGGCGGCATATATCCGGTAATCAAGCTTCTCAATTCCCTGGGCCCATTTCTGGAGAATAAAATTCGGTTCAGCGAACTGGGGCTGTTTTTTACATCCTGTCCACACCACCAGAACACAAAGAATAAACGGCAACACAATTCGTTTCATAACACCTTCCCTGTCAGTTTTTTAGTATATGAATTTTCTGCAGGTTTCATCCGCAGAAATGACGCGTTCCCTGCCGGTCATTGTGGAAGAGAATCCTGTTCCTTTTCTCCGAACACCTGGGCGGAAAATTTTTCAATTTTCGTACCGGCCTCTCTCCATGCACTGCTGTGAAGACCGGCCTTGAAGCAGGTATGCTCAAGAAACTGTTCAACTGTCCAGTCGTACTCTGTGGCCACCTGGGGCAGCAGCAGACCCGACCGGTGACCGCTCGATATTATAAGGCCGTCCCGCCCGATTTTTATTTCAGATATATCAGTGAGAAGCTCAATGGGAGTAAGCACCGATATTTCGATATCAATATCTGCGAACTCCCCCATGGAAAGGGGCGGAAACCGCGGGTCGCGGAACGCCGCTGCCTGGGCCATATCGATAATGGTTTCCGGAACATTTTTCATTCCCACGATATAGCCGATACAGCCCCTCAGCTTTCCCTTTATATGGAGCGTCACAAAGCCTCCGCGCTTCTCGCTGAATATATCATCGGAGAATTCTCCCTCCATATCGGGAACGGGAGGTTTATTCCCTTTCAGCATGTCATGGATGGTGGTCCGTGCAAGGGCCAGCAGCTTATCCTGCTGCTCTCTGTTCAGTTCTTTCACATCGCCTCCTGATGTTACCTGACCATTGCAGCGGCGAGATATCCCACCACCTGGTCCTTCGATCCCGCTGTGTCGCCTGAATTCGCGTATTTCAGCAGCTCCACGGTGCGGGCTCCTAATTTTTTCGCGGCGATCATCCCTGTGAGCACCGGTCCCTCTCCGCATGCCTGGGCCTTATCAGCGGAAAGGGTACGATTGAGATCATCCTCATCAAAGGAAAGAAGGGACTGGATGAATACATTGTCCATGGCCTTTGCTCTATCGTACGGGAAATAATGAGACAGGTCCGTTGACAGGACGATGATATACTTCCTTTTTTCGGCCGCGAGACTGGCGGCGATTTCCTCAGCGATCTCGCGGCATGTCGCGAGGTCAATTGTACCAACGATTATCGGCACAATGGAAAAATCAGTGAGCACCTTCTGGAGAAAGGGGACCTGCACTTCGAGAGAATGTTCAGCCTGATGCACTTCCTTAATAAAGGTGAAATGTTTCTCCCCGGCAAGCTGCTCCCCGATGGATTCATCGACGGGAACTTTTCCCAGGGGGGTCTCGTATACGCCGGACGGGATAACCGAGGCACCGTCAAACCGGGCACGGTGGGAGGGGGCCACCACCACCGCAAGCTCAACGCCGCTCCCCATGAGCTGTTTGAAAGAATACGCCGCAACAGGCCCGGAATATATATATCCCGCGTGGGGAGCAACAAGGGCGACCAGTTCTCCTCCGAGAGGCCTGTCTTCCACGTCACGCAGATACCCGTCAATTTCATCCGAGAGCTGCCGGGAATTGGACGGATAAAAGGAGCCGGCTACGACAGGACTTCTGTGCCACATATCATCCCCTCCTTGCGGACATTCCGCCAGTATTGTAATAGTACAGAGAATCCCGCCGAAGTCAAATAGAAAATCCCGGCTGATGCTGACTATTCGGTTATAAGGGTTGTCCCCATACGGGTCAGTCCGGTTTCGACACAGTCCAGTATCCGGGCGGCGACATCCTGCTTCGACTGCAGGGGGAGCTCCATCTTTTCACCCTGACGGGTGAATATGGTAATAATGTTGGTATCCACACTGAATCCCGCATCCTTTTGTCCCACATCGTTCAGACATATCATGTCGAGGTCCTTTTCCTTCAGCTTACCCAGGGCATATTTTTCAATATCGTTGGTTTCCGCGGCGAACCCCACCATGAATATATTTTTCAATGAAAAGTTTGCCTGTTTCATGGCGGCGATAGTTTTCAGTATGTCCGGGTTCTTTTTCAGATGGATTGTGAGTTCGTCTCCGGTCTTCTTGATCTTCACATCGGATTTCTGAACCGGCGTATAGTCTGCGGGGGCCGCCGCCATAATGAGCACCGTATTCTGCGTCAGCTCCTTTTTCACCGCATCGAGAAGCTCGACGGTGGTCTGTATTCCCACACAGCGGTATTCAGCACGGTCAATCAGCTCCCGGCTGATGGGGCCATGGATAAACACAGTCTCTGATCCCCTGTTCGCCGCCTCTTCCGCAATGGCGACCCCCATTCTCCCCGACGAGGGGTTTGAGATAAACCGTACGGGGTCGAGCCATTCCCGTGTGGGCCCTCCTGTTACTATTACCTTCCTATCCTTTAATGGCATGTACCGACACCTCGAATATTTTTTCTATTTCCGCAAGCTTACCGTACCCCGTATCACCGCATGCGACCTCGCCATGGTCCGGATCAACAAATGTCACACCCCAGCTTTTCAGGCGTTTGATATTTTCCTGTACCGGAATATGGTTCCACATATTGGGGTTCATAGCCGGGGCGATAACGACGGGACAGATCACTGACATGAAGGTGGTGCTCAGGAGGTCATCAGCGATACCGTTCGCGAACTTCCCGATAATATTTGCCGTCGCGGGCGCGACCACCATGAGCGCCGCGTCCTCCTTGAGGGCGATATGCCCCATCATCCGGTTGTCACGCACAAAGGACTGGCTGTACACCGGGTTGCCCGAAAGCGTCTCGAGCGTAAGGGGAGTCACCAGGTGCATCGCGTTTTCCGTTACGACGTGGTGCACCGAATATCCGTCCCTGACAAAAAGACGCGTCAGCTCAATGGCCTTGTATGCCGCGATGGAGGAACTGATCCCCAGAATTATTTTTTTTGACATAATAACACCTTTTCAAATCACCTGATATAATAATGATAATAACGATACCGTACGAAATGCTGCTCATCATAGACCTCCCGCGAGGTGCAGGACAGACAACAATTCATACTGCTGCTATAGTATATCTCTTCCGTCGGAGATGTCAATTTGATTTTATAAATGCCGTCACATTCCGGAGGAACAGATCGTTCAAGACTAACCTGAAAACAAGACATGAAGATACCCGCTGGATTATTTATCCTTGTAAAAAAATGTATTCTCCTGTATTTTAGAAATTTCAGGGCAACTGCTGCAAACTCATGGAATCACATTTTATTGATATCGGGTACAAGACGATGAATTACTTTCGCTGTCTCCTGCCGTTCATTATGTTCATAACGCTTTGCTGCTCATGCGGCCCCGGGCACACGGGAACCGATCCGGAAACGGGGGGCAGTTCATGGAACGACCTCGCCCGTTTTCTGGGAGGAATGTCCGTGGAGGGGAACAGCATCCTGCAGAAAGCCGCCGCAACCGGGGCCTTCGCAACTCACCGGCAGATAATGGACAGGTTCTGGACCCAGGTGAAGAACCGGAATATTGACAAAATATCTCCCTGGAGAGATTCCCACATTCCCACCAGATTCCGAAACAATTCCGCGCTGTATCCTCTGAGCGGTGCGGATTTTGTGAATCTCCACACCTTTTTCCCGAATGCTCCTTTCTATATAATGATGTCAATTGAGAATCAGGGTCCCATACCGCAACCGCACCTCCTTTCCTCCACGGGCCTGGAAAACGGTCTCAGGTCCATACGGCATTGTATTGCAAGCAGCGCCTCCATCAATTATCTTCTCACCGTGGACCAGCGTCTCGCCACAGGGAATACCAGCCTCCCCGGCACCATGCCGGTCCTCCTGGCGGTTATGGCACGGATGGAGCTCAGGATCATTGATGTGCGCCAGATCACACTAAGCGACGACGGGAGAATCAGGCTTCATGAGGGAACGTCCGTTCCCCGTGCGGGAAACGAAGAAATTTCAGGTTGCAGGATCCGCTTCAATGCCTCCGGGGGACCGGTGCAGGAACTGGTGTATCTCAGCACACGTTTGAGCCCCTCATTCTTCAATGAAGGCAAGGCAGGCCGAAATTTTCTTGCATCAAGGGGAACCCTGAACACATTCACCAAATCGGCGATCTATCTTCTGCAGCTGGCGAGCTTTCAGGACGTCTGCAGATTTATCATGGAGAGGAGCGGGCTGGTCCTTCAGGACTATTCGGGAATCCCCTACCGATACTTCTCTGCAGCAGAGTGGGACATCCGGCTCTTCGGCTCCTACCGGGGACCGGTGGGATTCGGGAACTATCCCAACCCTCCCCGCCAGCCTGATCTCATCGACGCATATCGGGACGACCGCCCTCCCCTGCCCTTCAATTTCGGATACGGGACAATCCAGGGAAAAGGAAGATCGAACCTGATGCTCATGATAAAAAAGGCAGCGCAATAAATAATTTTTTTAAACACATCCCGTCATAATGTGTTGACTATTACAGCACTTTTCTGTAATTTCCACATCGACTATAATAGCAGGGCATATTATAGACTCTCCCGTTATCAAGGTACATCAGTGAAAAAACTGTCCATTACGATACTTGCCGCAACAGTACTCTTCACCGCATCCTGCTCATACAAATCCGAAAACATATCGAGAAAGGAGTACAATCCATACTGGAGCGATCTTTCCGCATTTCTCGCAGGAATGCCGGTTCGGGAGGGAAGTATATTCGCGAAGGCGGCATTGACCAATGACTATGAACTCCACCGCTCCTGGATGAACAAGTACTGGGACCGTGTGCAAAAGGAAAATATCGACATCATTGTTCCCTGGAGAAATGCGAACATCCCGGCATCTATTGAACGGAACACCGCATTTTACCCCCTCAGCGGCGCAGACTTCGTGAACCTTTACACATTTTTCCCGAAGGCGGAGCGGTATATTATGGTCTCCCTTGAAAAGCAGGGCCCCATCCCCGACCCGATGAAGCTATCGCCGCGGGAGCTGAAACAGGGACTGGTCTCTGTCCGTAATGCTATCTGGACTATCGCGTCATTAAATTATTTTGTGACCCACATCATGCGGTCCCAGATGAACAACCGCTACATGGAGGGAACGCTTCCTGCGCTCCT
The DNA here is from genome assembly GCA_029573825.1 of Spirochaetota bacterium. GTDB lineage: Bacteria > Spirochaetota > UBA4802 > UBA4802 > JAGODF01 > JAKQCH01. The sequence goes on from JAKQCH010000311.1 coordinate 8,172, forward strand.
GATCTTCTCCTCCAGAATGGGACTGAAGGTGGTGAATGTGGAAAATGTCACCATAGATGCCGCGGGGACACTGCTAACATCTGATAACCTCCCGGGGACCCGGGGCGACGGACCCGGCGTGAATGGAATCCGTATACAGTTTCTTGCTTCGGGGGACACCATACCGCGGGACCTCGTATACCTCTCAATGAAAATGTGTCCTGAAACCGGCGAGGGGGGAGGGGGCGCCGATGCGTTTCTGAAGAAGCTTTCCGGCATCAACACATTCATGAAGTCGGCGATATACCTTCTGCACGAACCGGATTTCCGCAGGACCTGCGAATTTATAATTGGCAGAAGCAGCGCGGTCCTCCAGGACGATACCGGAATGCCGTACTGCTATTTCAGCAGGGCGCAGTGGGACATTCACCTTTACGGATTCTATACGAAGGGGTTCAGGCTCAAGGGAATCCCGAACCCTCCCCACCAGGCAGACCTTGCGACAGACTATCTTGCGGGAAGCAGACCACTGCCATTTAACTTCGGATACGGCATTATGAGAAAGGATAAAAAATCCAACCTGATGCTTATCGTGAAGAAGAACCCGGCTTCATAAGCTTCAGGACCGGCTGAAGAGCTTTTCGAAGTCGCGTTTCCCCATTTTATACATGAATGGTCTTCCATGGGGACAGCGCAGTTCGTGCCTTCCTGAAAAAATTTTTTCCGCAAGGGCAATGGCGTCAGCATCATTGACGACATCCCCGGCACGTTTCGCCGAGTGACAGGCAACCCGCTCCATTACCATGGATCGGAGGTCCCTGATTTCCGACTCACCCTTCATCTGCTCCACGACATCGAGGAAGAACGCGTGGAGGTCCATCTTTCCCGCCACAGCGGGAACTCCCCGCACTGCGATGCTGTTATCAGGCATCGGCTCAATGTCGAACCCCATGGAGGTGAACAGCTCCATCTGTTCCTCAACTATCATATACTCATCAAGTGAAAATTCATGCACCACGGGGAACATCAATTCCTGCACCTCAAAGGCCTCCTCCCGGTCCATGAGTGAATCATAGATCACCCTTTCATGGGCCGCATGAAAATCAATCACATGGAGTTCATCGTTCTTCTCGATGAGCATGTAGGTGCCGAATACAGTCCCCAGAAACCTCATTGAATCCGACGTGCCGCGGAGCGCGTCATACAGGCGGGCGGAATCCTTTATCACTGACGGCAATTCATGGTAGAGAGGGGACTCCCTCCGGCTTCCCCCTGCGCCCTCCCCGGCGCGCTGTTCTTCGCCATGGGAAAACATACTGTGCTCCGGAGAAATCCCCGGGGACGCAGCGGCTTCCGGTATTGGTGTTTCCGGAGATTCCCCCTCCGCTGCAGTGAACAGCGTATCCCGTATCTCATGCGACTTCTCTCCAAGGGCTTTTCTGATGAGGCTGATGATCAGGCTGTCTATATATCGGCCGTCAAAGAAACGCACCTCACGTTTCGCGGGGTGAATATTGACGTCGATGAGGTCCGGGTCGATGGTGATAAAAAGGACCGCAGCGGGATACTGCCCTTTTTTCAGAATTGCCTCATACGCACGGGACAGCAGAAACCCGAGGTATTTATATTCCACAGGGCGCCTGTTCACATATATCATCTGCATCGACCGCGAAGACTTGAAGTAGTCAGGCCGGGAAACATATCCTTCAACCGTGACCCGTATATCCCGGAGTCTCTCAAAATACAGCCCCCCCCCGACACCCTTCCCGTATATCCCGGTGATACGTTCCCCCGTGTCCGCCGCGGCAGGAAGCATCAGCCTGCGGTCATCGTCAATGGTGAGCGAAAAGGAAATTTCCGGCCACGCGAGGGCTGTTCGCATAAATGTCTGCCGCAGATTCCGCAGCTCCGAGGATGGGCTTTTCATGAATTTCTTTCGCGCGGGAATATTGTAAAAGAGATTTTCCACGATGACCGTGGTGCCCACCGGTCCCGCGTAATCGGACACATCGACCCGGTCACCCTCGCTCACGAGGCGGCCTCCGGCCTCCTCATCCCCGGTCCTGCTGAGAAGGGTAAGCTTTGAGATGGAGGATATACTTGACAGCGCCTCTCCCCGGAAACCACAGGTTGTTATGGCTTCAATATCCTCTATGGAACTGATTTTGCTGGTGGCATGTTCCTGTATGGTGAGGGGCAGGTCTTCCCGGGAAATACCGTACCCGTTGTCACGTACGAGTATCTTTTTGAGTCCGCTCCCTGAAACTTCCACGTCAATGACACGTGCACCGGAATCAATGGCGTTCTCCATGAGCTCCTTCATGACAGAGAAGGGTCCCTCCACCACTTCTCCGGCGGCAATTTTATTCTTCACTGAATCCGGGAGTATGTGTATATGCTTCAATAGATGCTCCTGTTTTATTACGACATCAGGGAAACCCTCTGAACAATACCCTGCGCTATTCAAAATATACAAGAAAAATTTTCAGGGAAACCGCTCTTCATGGCGATTATCCCGGTGGAAAAAAAACGGCCGGATTCAATAAAAAAAAATGAACTGATGCCCTTGAATAGTTGACAGGCTGCGATACTATTATAGTAACAGAATAAAAATAAAAGGACACAAATTGCAATGCAGGAAGATACATTATCACGAATACTATGCGATGAATTAAATATACGGGCCTATACCGTACATACCATCACGGCGGTGGGGGAGATCGCCGCTCTTCATGAGACTGATCCGGTATCGTCCCTTATCCTTGGACGCGCGGTGAATGCCGCTGCCCTCCTGAGCTCCTCACTCAAACCGGGGTCGCACCAGAACCTGTCAGTGAAATTTACCGGGAGCGGCATCATTAAGGAGATCAATGTCCAGGCTGACGCGGAAGGCAATCTGCGAGCATATATATCCCACAACATATCCGTTGCCGATTCCCCCGACCATGAGCCCTCTTCGCTTATTGAAAACGGGTTTCTCACTGTCACAAAAGACATCGGCCTCAAAGAGCCCTATCACCACGTCAGCCCTCTCCGTTACGGGGACATAGCCAGAGATATCGTGTACTACCTCACCTCTTCGGAGCAGGTCCCCTCCGCCATGATACTCGGGGTGTCCGCTGACGATACGAAAGGCATAACCGCTTCCAGCGGAATACTGATCCAGACATTCCCTGAGACGCCGCAGGAATCAACCGCAATAATTGAAAAAAACATTGACCGTCTTGATATGCCCCTGAGCGATTATTTGAAAACCGGGAAGGATGTCTGTTCATATCTTTCTGAAATTCTGGGAGGAGCGCCCTTCACGATAATTGACACCACCCCGCTGAGGTTCGCATGCCGGTGCAGTCATGACATCACGCGCAGCATCATCATGTCAATTCCCAGCGAAGACCTTATCGCCATGGCCAATGAAGATAAAGGAGCCGAAGTGGTGTGCACATTCTGCAGAAAAGCATACACCTTCGGCGAAAACGAGCTCCGGGAGCTTATCCGGCAATAGGTTCCCCGTGACGGAGAAGAGCTGTCACCCTATCAAAGCTTTCACCTGCTCCACCAGTTTCGGGAGCGTAATCCCCGCGGAACCCTCTATAAAGACGTCAGTGATGGAACCGGTGAGCCCCGTATGCTCAAGGTTCATTTCAATAACTGCCGCACGGTTCTGTTTCGCCATATAGGGGATATTACTCGCCGGATACACCACTGCCGACGTCCCCACCACCAGTATTGCATCCGATGATCCCGCAAGCATCTGCGACTCCATAAGTGCGTCCTCCGGTATAATCTCCCCGAAGAACACCACTCCGGGTTTTAAAATTTCATTACATGATCTGCATTTCGGAATAGTGCCGTCATCAGGATACTCGTCAATGGAATATTCCGCGTTACACCGCAGGCACTGGAGAACATGGGCATTACCGTGATATTCAATTACATTCCGGCTTCCGGCCTCCTGGTGCAGATTGTCAATATTCTGTGTAATAATCGCCTTGAGGAGGCCCATCTTCTCAAGTTCCGCAAGGGCGCTATGGGCAGTGTTGGGCTTTGCCTGTTTGGTCATTCCCACCATTTCAAAAATCATTTCCCACACCATTTCGGGGCTCCTGCGGAATGAATCAATGTGGGCATACACCATAGGGTCATATTTTTCCCACAGCCCCCCGGAACTCCGGAAATCCGGAATACCGCTTTCCACTGAAATCCCCGCACCCGTAAGGGCAATGAGATGTTTCGATTTGCTTATGATTTCAGCGGCACGTTGTATTGTCTCTTCCATATAGCAACAACCCCTCAGTACTGAATTATATTTTCTCAAGGTGCTGTTTCATTCCGGCGGGAACTGCACACATCGCTTTCATTCTGCCACGAATGAGAGGTTAATCGGACTGTATCTGCAGCACAGTATACGCACTATAATTCATGCGGAAAAAAATCAAGTGAATTATAATGCTATGTATATAATTTATTTTGAACAATAAGTTTCACCAGCGCACTCCCTGCACCACGTTGCTCAGCGGTTCCCATGACGCGAACAATGTTCACCCGAAGACACGCTTCTTCCGCAGCTCTGCCATATCATCATGATCAAATCCGAGAGAATCGAGAATCGCGTCATTGTGATACCCTAATGTCACGCCGGCGAAACCGGCGGTACAGGGGCCGGAACCGAACTTGATGGGATTTCCAATTTGCCTGAGATCAGTGCCATACTGATTCGCGCAATGAATCACCATGTCCCGCTCGGTGAGCGGAGGGGATGTTACCGCTTCATCTAATGTCCGCACCGGTTCAACACAGGCATCTGTGGCGCTGAAACAGCTGATCCAGTATTCCAGGGGCTTTGACGAAATCCTTTCCCCGATCTGTTTTTTCGCTTCCAGCACCTGATCATTGGTCAGGATGCCCCGGCCCAGAATGTCCTTCATCCCCAGGGCTTCGCAAAAATTCACAAGAAACTTGGGCTCGATAGGCCCCGCAGAAAGATACCG
>JAKQCH010000320.1 GCA_029573825.1 Spirochaetota bacterium
AGTTTCAGGCCGTTCCTGACGGGTGTTGCCGTGACTAAGGCATACCATGATCTCGGGGGAGATTCCTTCAGCTTTCTCCACGATGTATACGAGTTCAACTCACAACACCCCGCCTTTGATCTCCTTGCGGGGGGGGCGGCAATACGAAAGGCCATTGCCGGTAGAAAAGGACTCTGGGCCCTGCGTGAGTTGTGGGCAGAGGATGAGATGTTATTTATGAAGCGGAAGAAGGAGTATCATATATATTAACGCGGCGCAGAGGATAGATCACTGGATGGTGGCTGTTTTCTCGGAAATGAAGTGCAGCACCTTGTCCGCTATCGCAAGGGAGCCCTGCAGTTCCTCGCTTCCCGCGTCAATTTCGACAGCGTTCTGGTTGACATTTGAAATATAGGTTTTCATGGTAATAATGTCATTGAACAGTTCATAGCATTGACCGTCATTTTCACCGCAGAGATCAAGGAGTACTTCAATGTCCTCGGAAGGTTGTCCCGATTCTCCTGCAAAAGCAACAAAGGCGTCCAGAGATTTTTTTACAGAAAGGAACAGGTGCCGTATGGCGGCAACTGCGTTATTCGGGTCATCTTCGATCAACCTCTTTGCAGTGCCAAGCTCCTTTTCCGATTCCTCTAACAGCGTTTTATATAATTTCATTGCATCCCTGCTCCCTGGTGCCTGACTAATATCATTCGTTTTGTTCTATAGATATCATTATAGAGCAATTTCCGCAGATATCAAATATTTCGCAATTACTTTTATTCGTTCACTTTTTTTCGGGGGTCGATACAAAGGCGAGGGTCCGCTGTTTCCGCAACGGAAGCATGGAAAACAGGGTCCGCTGTTTCGGATCTTCCAGGAGGTGCTCCCACCCGCCGATATAGGCAATACTGCGGCCGATATATCTCTTTCGGTACCGGAGAACCTGTGCTGCGAGGGCCCGTTCCCGTTTCACTCCAAGGCGGTCCCGTGAAATCCGCGAAAGGATAATGTCCACCGTGACATTATCCTGTTCCGAAAAAAGCCTTTGCGCCAGAGACTTTTCCTGGAGCGCGCGGTTTGCAGTGAACTGTGAAAGAAGGAGAAGGTTTTTCCGGTACACCAGGCGGTGCGACTTCAGAAGACGCAGAAAAGAAATGAACGGGAGGTCCACAAGATGATAGGGGAGGCCATCTTCCCGGCAGTATTGTTTTACCGCCCTGTATTCGAAGGGGACATCAAAAAACGATTCAACGGTGTGAAGTTCAGGTGTCATGGCGATGCCCAGGGACCGTATGTTGTGGCGGAATATCTTTTTCAGAAGGGCCCCGGCGGTTTTCCGGAAGAATATTGAGAACCAGCTCACTTCCAGGAGTACCGCATCGGGTTTAATTTCCCGCAGCCGGGCATACAGGGAGTCAAATCCGCCGGGGTCCCCATGGGATGTCCCTATGAGGGTCAGAGCCTCTCCCGGCGGGGGTATCACAGATGCTGTTCCTGTTTTCTGTATTGCGGTATCCATATCGGCAGCAGCCCCCCGCGCATTATGATGGAATAATTATGTCACATGTCGTAAATAAATGCAATAAGTTTTTTGTGAGGGAGAAGGGGCGAAGGTTATGTGTACATTTATCAACACGACTATAACTTAAAAAATCATATATTTCTGTCTCGAATAATGAGTAAACCCCGCTCGCGGCGGAAAAAATGCACGGTCAGGGGTATTATTTAATTGTGAATTAAAAAATTTGACATTAAATAAAAAACATATTATACTAGTCTCAGACTGGTTTAATAATGAAAGGGGAAAATTATGAATATAGTTGGTGCTTATGATGCCAAAACGCATCTATCGGAACTCCTGGATAGAGTAAAAAATGGTGAGAAAATTACTATTACCAGGCATGGAGCACCTGTTGCTGTCCTGCAGGCACCGGAGTTTTCCCGGAGACGAGAACCTTCCCTGATTATCAATGAACTTCGGGAATTCCGGAAAAATCATTTATGCGGGAAATTTTCAATTCGTGAAATGATTGAAGAAGGGAGAAGGTTTTGAGTGAAAATTTCGTTGTGGACAATTCTGTCGTTATGGCTTGGTGCTTTTTTGATGAAACAGAAATATATCCTGACCGCATACTCGATAAACTAGTTTCCGGGAGTGCTTTTGTGCCGTCGATATGGCCGCTGGAGGTAGGTAACGTACTCTGTGTCGCTGAACGACGAAAACGTCTCAGCTACGCTGACAGCATACGCTTTCTGGAGCTGCTGCATGAATTGCCGATAATCGTGGAACAGGAATCACCGGAAAGAATGCTGAAAGAAGTGTTTTGGCTGGCAAGAGAATATAACCTTTCCACGTATGATGCCTCGTATCTGGATATTGCGATGAGAAAAGGACTCCCGATCGCCACTCTGGACCGTGCTTTACAGGAAGCCGCCGGACGCTGTGATGTTCCAATTCTGAAGGCATAATTGCTGAGAGAATCGTTCGGTTTCAGCTAAATATTCTCTATGAATACAGGTAATTTGACTCTATAAGACCTCCACCTAACGAAGGGGGAGGTGGCGCGGAGCGCCGGAGGGGGTGTCACCGCAGGCGTTCATCGTGAATACGCGGCGAGGTGGCGCGAAAGGGGGCAGCTTCGTAGTACTTACTGCTTCATTGCTCTGATTTCTTTCAGGGAAAGCCCGGTTGCTTCTGATATGATGTTTTCATCAATGCCTTTTTTCAACAGTGTGAGGGCGACGGTTCGCTTCTCTTCAAGCTTTCCTTCAAGCTTTCCTTCAAGCTTTCCTTCTTTTCGTCCTTTCAGGATTAGTTCCTTCTCGATCTTCTCTATGGTTTTTGCTAACAATGATGTTGCCTCCCGCGTGCTTTTTAATGTGATAATATTCTTCTCAATGGTTTCAAGACTGGCGTTTTTTCGCAAATATTTTTCAAGCCAGATGAAAAATGTTCGTACTACTCCCATGTCGCGCTTCTCGAGTATTTTGCCGATTTCTTCAATGGCATCCCGAAAGCGTTCCTTGTCGCAGTTCTCAAAAAAGAATACTGATGAAACAATATTGCCGAGTTTCAGGAGCGTTTTTTCGCTGTACTCGTTTTCAATGATTGGAAAGAACCGGAACTCCGGCATATACGGCTTCGCCTGCTTCAGCTCGTCGGTTACGTCAATCAGCTTTGAGAGGCGGTCCGGCGCAGTCCACTTTCCTTCGCCATTGTACAATAGCAGTGGAAATATTGCCGGCAATGATGCGGCCTTTTTGTTCCTGATGATATATTCATACAACTCGACCACATACCGCAACATCCGCAGCGCCATGTACCGGTCCACCGTGGACTGGAATTCAATCAGCAGAAACAGATACAGTTCTTTGCCTCGGAACTTCAGGCGATATATAATATCGGACTCACGGTTTTTAAATTCATCGGACACAAAACTCGTATTGACGCTTACCGCCTTCGAGAAATCAATCTCCTGAATCCAGTCCATACCCACAAACGACTCAAGGAGCTCCTTAACGAGCATCGGGTGTGAAAACAGGTATTTGTATCCCCGGTCGTGGGTATGAAAGTTTTCCATGTCTAAGATAAGCAGCGGGGGAAGTGGAAGTCAAGTAAAAAGTGAAACCCAAATCCCCGGCCCTTGCCCACGTGTCCGAAAAGGTGTTGATTGAGAATCACCGTGGCCCCTTTTCGAAAGGGGGGGGAGTTGCCGTGAAGTTAAAAGATTTCATTTTCGCAGAACAAGGAGGCTTAGCACCTTGTCGTTGTGGTTATGCAGCGTGGGCAAGAAATATCATTACGCGACCCACCGAAGAATTTCAATCTCAACGCCTTTTTTCACCGCCTGATCTGCAAGGTCATAAATTTTTTCTGCAATACTGTCTGAAAGATAGTATTCTCCGCAGTTGTTACATACTTCTGCAGGTACATCTCTTATGACAATTACCGAATTGTTTCTGGTCAGGGTTACAGTAATATAACCTTCTGATGTTTCGCCTGATTTACATAATGTGCATGTCATTGGCCTCTCCTTTCGGTGAAATCGTTATTCCAGATAGATATGTCGGGAATGTATACCGTAATAATGATGAGGGTGTCACTATCTGTATTTAAAGAAACGACAACATGAATCGGCTTGTCACCATGGTGCCCGAGAACAAGAAAACTGGGATCGGGATTGTCATCCGGGTATTCCTTTATAATTTTACCATTATCAATAACTTCACGAACAATGGAAGGAGTGATTTCACGCTCAAACATTCTCTGAAAGCTATGTTATGAAAAACGTATATGTTTGTACTGTAAATTATTTTTCATTTCATTAAATGGGTAATTATTTCATGATT